>JALYOK010000026.1 GCA_030856925.1 Pseudomonadota bacterium | reverse complement strand
CCGGGCGGCGTACCCGTGGCGATTACGTCGCCGGGCATCAAGGTCATAAACTTGCTTACATAACTCACGATCTCTTTGACGCCGAAGATCATGGTCTTGGTGTTGCCCTTTTGCCAGCGATGGCCGTTCACCTCCAGCCACATGTCGAGGTTCTGCGGGTCGGCGATTTCGTCTTTCGTCACCAGCCACGGGCCGATCGGCGCAAAGGTGTCGCAACCTTTGCCTTTATCCCAGGTGCCGCCGCGCTCGATTTGGAACTCGCGTTCCGAAACGTCGTTGACGATCGTGTAGCCGGCGACGTAGTCCAACGCGGAATCCAGCGGCACATACTGGGCAATGCGGCCGATGACGACGCCGAGCTCCACTTCCCAATCGCTTTTCACCGAGTCCCGGGGGATCATCACCGGGTCGTTAGGACCATTGATCGCCGTGGTCGGCTTCATAAAAATAATCGGCTCTTTCGGCACCGGCAAACCGGATTCGGCCGCGTGGTCGGAATAATTAAGACCAATGCAGACCACTTTGCCGATGTGCGCGATGGGGGCGGCAAGACGGGGATTGCCCTCGACCAACGGCAAGGTTTCTGGATTGATCCCGCGCAGCGCCTGCTGACCCATCACGGAAATAACATCGGGATATAGATCCGAGGTGACGCGCGACAAATCGCGAATCTTGCCGGCGCTGTCGAGTAGGCCGGGTTTCTCACCGCCAAGTGGGCCGTAGCGTAGTAGTTTCATGTTGTCCTCTCCTAATGAATTCGATACATTTGTGGTGACCTGCCATTTTCGTTAAAACGGGAATTCATATTTAGCCGCCAAATGGATTCCCGCTGTAGCCTGCCCTCGGATGTTTTAGTCGGGGGCGGGAATGACCGCTCGGTATTGTCTGAACTAAGTGGTCATGCCGCCGTCGACGATAAACGCTTGCCCCGTGGCGAACTGCGATTCGTCGGAAGCGAGATAAACCCCCAGCGCGGCGATTTCTTCTGCCTTGCCCAATCGCCCCATCGGTTGGCGGGCGATGAAATCTTTGCGCGCTTGCGCCGGATCGGGCAGTGCATCGATGCGCTCTTGCAACGACGGCGATTCCACCGTGCCGGGACAGATGGCGTTACAGCGTATGCTTTTTCCGACGTAATCTGCCGCAACGGATTTGGTCAATCCTATCACCGCCGCCTTGCTGGCGCCGTACGCGAAGCGATTCGGCACCCCCTTGACGTTCGACGCCACCGAGGCGATATTGACGATGCTGCCGCCGCCGGCTTCCAACATGCGCGGCAGAAACGCCTTGATGGTATAAAACATCGAACGCACATTGAGATTAAAACTGAAGTCCCAATCCTTTTGTTCGCAATGCAAAATGTCACCGTGATGAACGAAACCGGCGCAATTGAATAGCACATCGATCCTGCCGATGTCGTGCGCCGCGGCGATCACTTCGCTTTCTTGCATGACGTCGAGCTTGCGCGTTTTAATGCCGGGGGTTGTGGCGAGATCGGCGAGTTTATCGGGGCGAAGATCTGTCGCCCATACCGTCGCGCCTTCCTGCGCGAAGGCAAGCGCCGTGGCGCGGCCAATGCCTTGCGCCGCCGCCGTTACGACGGCGATTTTTCCTGACAACCTACCGGCCATGTGTGCTCCCAATGAGAGATTACGGCTGCGTTATAGCCGCGACGATTATTTTTTTGCCATTATAAGCGAAGCATCGCGGTCGCGTCAGTTCACTCGTCTATCATGCCATGAGCCGCGCGCCGCTTGGCTCTTCCAGCATGCCGACTGGAGAGGCAGACTGGATGCAGTTCTCCGAGCAATGCTTATTCGAATCCGGAGCGCTAGTTTCATAGAAGTGATTCTTGCGGGTGGGGGCGTAGCATCCATGGAAATGCGTCGCCACTAGCTCGATTTAGGTTGGCGAGGCTGCGTGTTATTGCGGAGCTTTGTCAGTGCCGCGGTAAAGAATGCGCATGGATTCTTCGTTTGAGGCGGCGTGAAACGCCCGCTCGTCTGCGCCGAAGTCAACGATTGGCCGCGGCTCAGGATCGAAGTGATGATAAGTATCGATGCCGCGAACCAGCATCGCGCTATCGCGCTTGCCGGCGGTTTGATAAACAGTGGTCGGCACATAACGAATGGCATAGCCGATGCGCCGATCGTTCGAAGGATTGGGCGGCGAACCATGCACTAAGCGCACGTGATGCAGCGACATTTCTCCCGCTTGCATAATTAAGTTGACGGCGTCGTCCGGATCGACATCGACTTCTACCTCCTGACCGCGGGTGAGGAGATTATTCTCAGCGAAAGTGTCTTTGTGCGGCAATTGATCCTTCAAATGCGTGCCCGGAATCACTTGCATGCAACCGTTGCTCACATTGCTGTCGGTGAAACCGACCCAGGCGGTGATCACATCCGGCGCCGACAACCCCCAGTAAGTCGAGTCTTGATGCCACGACACGTACGCCGGATCGTTTGCTTCCTTGCTGAAAAAGCTTGAACTCCACACCAGAAGATTCGGCCCAAGGATCGCTTCCACCGCGTCCAAAATGGTCGGATGGCGCACCAGTGCGTCGATCCAAGTGAATAACAAATGAGGTTTGTTGCGCAGTGCGCCGCTCAAC
>JALYOK010000018.1 GCA_030856925.1 Pseudomonadota bacterium | reverse complement strand
CGTCATCCCCGCGAATGCGGGGACCCAGCGACTTTTCCGTAGACACTGGATCCCCGCATTCGCGGGGATGACGCGAGGGGATTGTCAATGCGCGGCGAATTCAGGCATCCCTTTCTGATGATTGCCTTAAGACAACTATTCGCCGGGCTTAGCCTGATCCTGAGTCCAATCGCCTGGACCGACACCTACCCCAGCAAGACCATAAAAATTATCGTTCCCTACACGCCCGGTGCGGGCTCCGACATCATTGCCCGCACCATCGCCAACAAGCTCACCTCCCGACTCGGCAGAACGGTCGTTGTGGAGAATCGACCCGGCGCCGGCGGCAACGTCGCTCACGACATGATCGCAAAAGCGGCGCCGGATGGTCACAGCATCATGATCGCGGGCCTCAGTTTAGTGACCAACGGCTATATGCAGGATGATTTACCGTATGACCCGCAAAAGGATTTCGCGCCGATTTCGCTAGTTGCGAGAATTCCCAACATCCTCATCGTTCACAATGGCCTACCGGTCAAATCGCTGCCGCAACTGATTGCACTCGCTAGGGCCAGGCCCGGCGAATTGTCCTACGCGTCGGCAGGCAACGGGACGTCGCTGCATCTTGCTGCCGAGTTGTTACAACGCATGGCGCGGATCGAACTCATTCACCTTCCCTACAAAGGCAGCGGTCCGGCGGAAACGGACGTGATCTCGGGTCAAGTCGACATTATTTTCGATGGGATCACAGGCGCCCTACCCCATATCAAGGCCGGCAACGTACGCGCCCTTGCCATCACGTCGAGCAAACGCAGTCCGCATTTACCGAACCTACCCACGATGGCGGAGGCCGGATTGCCGGGCTATGAAATGGCGGCGTGGTTTGGTTTTTTCGCGCCGGCAAAAACTCCCGCGCCCATCATCGATAAACTTAACCGTGAGATTGTGGCGATTCTAAAATTACCGGACGTTAGAGAAAAACTCGCCGGGCTCGGCATTGATTTCCTCGGCACGACCGCAAAAGAACTTGCAACCGTCATGCGCCTTGACGCGGCAAAGTGGGGAAAGGTGTTTCGTCCAGTGCCGGCCGGCGCCGTTAAATAGGCCGGTCAATGCCTGAAGAAGCGCATAGATACTGGCTTCCAGGCCATATCCTCGCTCTTCAGTGATTTCGCGTAGCGCGTGATGACCCGGCTGAGCTCTGCTACCCCATTCATCAAGCCCAGAGTAACCTGATCAGATAACCTCGGGCGCCCGTCGAACGAAAAATTCGTCATTTCTGACACGGAGAACAACATGGGGTAAGCTTAGTGTGTCGCAATTGAGCTGCCATGATACTCGTTTCCTTTGGTGGTGGGCGACGGTGCAAGTACTTGCAAGGTGGCTGTTCCGGTAAGACGACTTGCCAATAACTTTTCGCCATACCGCGAACGAGATGCGGGTAAAATCCAAAGGAGCAGGTCATGAATCACACAGTATCACGATGTTCAAATGCAACGCGCCGGCCGCTTGGATATATCGCGCGGGCCGCAGGCGTTGCCACGGCTGTTCTGGTGTCGTCCTGCATGACGGCGCCGCAAAGTGGACCCGCCTCTACTCCGTCAACGCCGCTCGCGAAGTCGGTGGCGGCCCCACCAAACCAAGGTAACGCCAGCGCGCTCTCGTATGGCGCCGTGACTGCGGCAGTGACCAAGGGTAAGACCACCCAGATGGAGCTCGTCCAAATGTTCGGTGGCCCGAACATTTCGACCATGGATGGCGATGGGGTTGAAACATGGGTCTACGAACGATCGGTGAGTCAAACCGACGTCGCCAGCAAGAGCCAGAATTGGCAAGCTGCGGCAAACCTCGGGATTGCCTTTGGCCATGTGCAAGCCGGCGGCAACGTGGGCGGCGGCCAGAGCGAGGGAGCGGCCTCGACCGCGTCTTCATTCCGTTCGCTCACCGCAATCGTGAAGTTCAATAGCGATAAAACGGTCAAGGACTATTCCGTCCGCGCCAGCCAATTCTGACCACCAGATGAAAAACTGCTTGCAAGATGGGTTATCGTCATGAAGAAATATGTATGGATAATAAATATTGGGACGATTGCGATTATGTCGGGGTGCGGAGGCTCAGGAACGTCCCGTAATTCGGACGATCCGATGGCTGCCATGAACGCCCAGATGGGCTCTAGCGCCGACATGATGACTTCAATGACGACCAAGATGAATTTCTCGCAAGAGGTGATGAAGAATCCGGACCTTCCCGCCTGGCACGCGCAACGCGACAAGATGGCGCTGGCGGTGGGTGACCGTGTTTTCGACAAGGGATTCGACCGAGTGTTCGATTCCATGATTACCGCACTTGCCAACCTCGGTTGCCGCGTCATCAATATGGAGCGGATGTCGGGGTATCTCACGGCGTCCCTCCCACAACTTGCTCCGGACCAGCAGGAGGCATTGCATAAAGAGGCGCTGGCGCAGTATGCGCAAATCAAGGGTTATCCGTCTTCGGTGCTGAGCAAGCAGGGAGCCTTCGATATGGATATGGACTTTAGCTCAATGATGGAACGAGGTGGCGGCGCCGGGCTGACGCTATCGATGGTCAGGCAATCTCCCCGTCAGACTAAGGTGAAGCTGCGCTTCGACGGCGCTTACTATCCGCGTCGTGTTGACGAGCTCTACAAAAAAGTATGGGCCGAGGTGGACAAGCAAATGTTTCTCGACAAGGCACTCGACTGAT
>JALYOK010000012.1 GCA_030856925.1 Pseudomonadota bacterium | reverse complement strand
CATATTCGGAGTACAAACCGCTACCCTGCGAGGGTCAGGCTTTGATCGAGCACTGCCTCGCGGATTGTGTGAAGGTGGGCATAATCAACGCCGATGACCCCGTATGGACGGCGAACGAATTGGATCTGCCGTATGCCTACGTGGTATACGATCACGCCCGGGCGAAAAACGTAGCGTTGATACGCAACTGGCTAGCGAACTACGGAATTGTTCTTGCCGGTCGCTACAGCGAGTGGGAGTATTATAATTCCGATCACGCCTTTGTTGCCGGTAAAAATGCCGCGCAGGCGGTTTCAAAAATACTTGCCGGACAGGGGGTTCACTTCGGGCGCGAGCGGCGCGGCGCGATAGGGAGCGGCGCCGCCCCTGCTACTGCTGTGCAGGCCAAGTTCACGCCATGATTGTAGACGCTCATCTTCATTGCTCCGGCAACATCACTGGTATTATTCTTGTTGCGCTATTTATTTCGTTCACACTAAGCAAGCGTTTCTGTCGATTGTTCGATCTTACGTCAACCGCTATTCAGTTTTACCTCACCTCATAAGGACACTTTAAACATGGCAACTGCAACGAAGAATACGGCGAAGCCCGGCAACGCACTCAAAGGTCAGGATGCGACGGCCTTGCTGCGCGCGGATCACAAATTGGTCAGTGAATTATTTGCCGAATATGAAAAGACCCGCGCGCCTTCGAAGAAGAAGAAGTTGGTCGACCAGATTTGCACCGCCCTGACCGTACACGCCCAAGTCGAAGAAGAGATCTTCTACCCCGCAGTGAAGCAAGCGCTCAGAGACAAGGAATTGGTGCCCGAAGCGACCGTCGAGCACGCCACCCTCAAGGCGCTCATCGGCCAGGTGGAAGGCGTCGAGCCCGATGGGGAGATGTTCGACGCAAAGATTAAGGTACTGTCCGAATATGTCAAACATCATGTCAAAGAAGAGCAAAACGAAATGTTTCCTAAGGTGAAATCCTCGAGCCTCAATCTCACGGAACTCGGCGCACGAATGGCCGCTCGCAAAGAAGAACTACTCACGGAGCGTGCATAGCCGCACAAGTTTCAATGTTGTTCGGTCACCGTTCTGGCTGGATCGTGAGTGTGTCCAACGATGGAAGGCTTTCCGCGTCGACGGTTAGGGCGAACGAGTTTAAGCGCACACGTTGCATTAGGTTTTGCTGATCGGTTCGTCGCTGGTCGGTTTCACCGTCGCCGGTCGGCTTACTAAAGAATCGCGTTACGCGGTCTGCGTGTGCGCCATTGACCAGTAAATGCTACGAGTCATGGTCCGCCATTTGTACAAAGTACAAATTTTGGAGAATTAAGTCCTCGCGGCCGTGTCGTAGTTTAAGGAATCTAAACACTTTTTAGCTAATCATTGATTGTTTATGAGCGGCACGAAGATTGCTCTAGATCATTTCGCTGCGATCCGGGGCTGTCTGCCGCTGACGCAGGGCTTGTTTATGCTCGCTGAGAATTCAGATATTGGATACGATTTTCTGAAATTTATGTCTTCCGACGATACGCTTAAAAGTTATAAGTCAAAACGCGATTTCTCGGTCACCCCCGAGCCCGCCGAAGGTGGTGAAACTTCCCGGCAGGCTCTAACGTTCGTAATACAGAAACATTGGGCGAGCCGTCTCCATTACGATTTTCGGCTGGAATTAGCGGGAACTATGAAGAGTTGGGCGGTACCCAAAGGGCCGAGCTTCGATACCAAAGTTAAACGCATGGCGGTCCACGTTGAAGACCACCCCATTGCTTACTCCAGTTTCGAAGGGACGATCCCGGCGAAGCAGTATGGCGCCG
The DNA here is from genome assembly GCA_030856925.1 of Pseudomonadota bacterium. Classification (GTDB taxonomy): domain Bacteria; phylum Pseudomonadota; class Gammaproteobacteria; order Burkholderiales; family JALYOK01; genus JALYOK01. The sequence continues at coordinate 4,527 of JALYOK010000012.1, read as the reverse complement.
GCCGGGTCTTAATTTGGGATAAAGGCGCCTGGCATCCGCTCGGTGATCCGCACCTGGGCTACCAAAACGGGAGCCTCAAGTTCGAACTGCATGGCCATAAGCTCCACGGCAAGTGGGCGCTGGTCCGAATGAAAAGTAAGGGCGAGAAGCAGGAACCATGGTTGCTCATCAAGGAGAAGGATCAGTTCGCCCGTTCTTCAGCCGAATTCAGCGTTGTGGATGAGTTACCCGACAGCGTAGCGTCGCTGCCCCTGCCGGCACTTCAACCCGGCCCACCTTCAATTATAGCCGGTGCATCGGCTGGCCCTAGCGCGAAGAAAAGGAAAGTCGCGGCGATCGCTAACCTCTTTCCACCGGATGCGATCAAGGCCAAGTTACCTGAACTGCTGGCGCCGCAACTCGCCACGCTGGCCGATCGACCGCCTCCGGATCCGGAGCGTTGGAGCTACGAGATTAAATTCGATGGTTATCGACTGCTGGCTAGAGTCGATAAGGATATCAAACTCCTTACGCGCAACGGCAACGATTGGACGTTGAAGTTCGCGTCGTTGCAAAAAGAGATGGCGCGCTTGAAGCTTCCGTCGGGCTGGTACGACGGTGAAATCGTGGCGCCGAACGAAGAAGGGGTCCCGGATTTTGCCGCGTTACAACAGTGGTTCGATTCCGCACGACCTACCAACCTTGTGTTTTATTTGTTCGACATTCCATTCTTCGATGGATATGACATGCGGGCGGTTCCCCTCGATGAACGGCGTGCCGTTCTGCAGGGAGTTCTGGCAGGAGCGCTTTCTGAGCAGGTGCGGTACAGTCAGACATTTGATGCGGCGCCTCAGAGCGTGCTCAGTTCGGCGTGCAAGATGGGCCTGGAAGGCGTTATCGCGAAACGTCGCGACTCTCACTATGTCTCGCGGCGGTCGCCTAATTGGATCAAACTCAAATGCGGACAGAGTCAGGAATTCGTGATTGGCGGTTACACCGACCCGCAGGGCGCGCGTTCCGCCATCGGTGCATTGCTGTTGGGAGTGCATGATGACACGGGTGTGCTGCGTTACGCGGGGAAGGTCGGGACAGGCTTTACCCAGCGCTCGCTGGAGGAGATAAAAGGCCGGCTTGATGCGTTGACCAGTCCAACCAGGCCATTTGCGAAATCAACGGCGATTGAAGGCCGGGCTCACTGGGTGAAACCGACACTGGTGGCCCAGGTCTCGTTCGGTGAATGGACGGCGAGCGGCCACATTCGTCATTCAGTGTTTCACGGACTGAGGGCTGATAAAGTGGCAAAGCTTATAGTACGGGAAAAAGCTGAAAGCGCGACCAAGCTTTCTAAACCCAGTAGTACCGCTCAACAAAAGACTCATGCGCTGTCCTCTCGCTTTCGCGTGACACATCCGGAACGTGTGATCGATGCCAGTACCGGCACGACCAAAATCGACCTTGTTCGCTATTACGGCCTGGTAGGCGACTTGATGATGGAGCACCTCAAAGGACGGCCGGTGTCGCTGGTGCGTGCGCCATCCGGTGTCAGCGGCGAAAAGTTCTTTCAGAAGCACGCGCAGACGGAAAAACTTCCGGGCATTCGGCAGCTCGATCCGGCCCTCTACATCAGCCATCCGGCGATGCTCGAAGTGGCGGGCGTACAAGGGCTGCAATCGGCGGCGCAGTGGAATGTGGTCGAGTTCCATACGCTTAATACCGGCGCCAAATCCTTCGAGCATCCGGACCGTATGGTGTTCGATCTGGATCCCGGAGAGGGAGTGGCGTGGAAGCAGGTTCAAGAAGCGGCGGATCTGGTTCACGCCTTTCTGACCCAACTAGGCCTGACGTCGTTCTTGAAGACTAGTGGCGGCAAGGGCCTGCACGTTGTCGTGCCGGTGCGCAAAGTGCATGACTGGGATACCGTCAAGGGTTTCTCTCACATCATTGTGGCGCATCTGGCCAAGACCATTCCGCAGCGTTTCGTGGCTAAAAGCGGTCCAAAAAATCGTGTTGGCAAGATTTTCATCGACTATTTGCGTAATGGTCTTGGGGCGACGACCGTGTGTGCGTGGTCAGCCCGCGCCCGGCCGGGCCTTGGCATTTCCGTGCCGGTTGAATGGAGTGAACTGAAGTCACTCAAGGGCGGTGATCATTGGACAGTACGAACTGCCCATACCCGCCTAGATAAAGGCAATGATCCGTGGAAAGATTATGGCAAAGCCGCACGGAGCTTGACAGCCGCAATCAAGCTGCTGGGTTGAATAACAATGCAGCAGCGCATTCGTTGCCGCTGAATCAAGGAGCACTCATGCCACGCGCAATCTGGAAGGGCGCCATTACTTTTGGGCTCGTACATGTTCCTGTTGCTCTTTATCCGGCGACACAAGAAGACAGCATTGATTTCGACTGGTTGGATAAGCGATCGATGGATCCGGTGGGTTACCAGCGTATCAATAAACGCACCGGCAAGGTGATCGAGCGCGAAAACGTCGTCAAGGGCATCAAGCAAGACGATGGCGATTATGTGGTTCTGAGTGACGAACAAATCAAGGCGGCGTACCCGAAGACGACCCAGACTATCGAAATCGAGTCATTCGTCAAGGCAAACGAAATAGAACTTACCCTTCTCGAACGTCCGTACTTTCTGGAGCCCATCGGAAAGGGCGAAAAGGTCTATGCGCTGCTTCGCGAATCTATGCTTGAGGCCGGGGTCATCGGCATTGCGCGTGTCGTAATGCACACCAAGGAGCACTTGGCCGCGCTGATTGCCTCGGGGCCGGCATTGATGTTGAACACGATCCGTTGGGCGAGCGAAATACGATCTGCCGAGGAGTTGAACCTTCCAGGCGAAGGGAAAGCTTCGGTAAAGCTCAAATCGGCGGAATTGAAAATGGCAACGCAACTCATAAAGGACATGACAGGCCCATGGAAGCCGGCTGACTATACCGATAACTTCAGCGCGGCCATTCACAAACTTGTCAATCAAAAGCTGGAAGCGGGAGATGTTGAGAAAGTCACACCGCTCGAGGAGGCGCCTGAGGACGGCGAAGCATCCAACGTGATCGACTTGACCGAATTATTGGCCAAAAGCCTCGCGAAACGCAAAACTACTACAACCGAAAAGGCGCCGGAAGCGGCTTCCCGTCGCACTGTCAAAGCGGCGCCGGTGAAAAAAAGCACTGTCAAGCAAGCGGTTCGCAAGAGAGCGTAGCCCAACCACCCTTTGTAATTACGGAGAGTAAAACTTTGGTTATGCTTTCCATCCCAACCCATTTTAACGGCTTATCGTCCCTTTATCTCTGAGGTCCTAAATTATGGCTACAAAAAAGCAAGTTCCCAAATCGTCCCCCAAGCAAGCGACAGCAAAGCCTACGCCCCCGACTGATCGGATTAAATCAAATCCCTCCGATTCTGCACGAACCGAGGCGGACTCGTCCGCGCGTTCGACGGTGAGCGGGCCCGCGCAAACAGGTCGCACGACTGATATACAAGACATCGCGACTGCCAAACTTGTGGGCACCGAAACGCTGGCCGCAGCCTTCCCTTATAACGCCGCTAAGCCGTCCGAATTCGGCGATGCCGCAATGACGCCCATGACCGGACAAACCGCCGAGCCGCCGGACCCGGTCGTAGGCGCGAGCACGCTCACTGAAAGCAACGCTTCGGAAAAGGTCGGCAGGGGCAATCCTCCGATCAGTTTCAATCCGGGAAACGGGCCGCTCGATCGCGTGCGCGTGGAATCGAGTGGCCGCGTACTGACGACCAATCAAGGTGTGCCGATCGCCGACAATCAGAATTCATTGAAAGCAGGATTGCGCGGACCGACGCTCCTCGAGGATTTCATCCTCCGGGAGAAAATTACCCATTTCGATCATGAGCGCATCCCTGAGCGCATCGTCCATGCCCGGGGATCGGCGGCGCACGGATATTTCCAGTGCTACGAACCGCTCACGGACCTGACTCGTGCGTCGATATTTGCCGAGGCCGAGAAACGCACGCCGGTCTTTGTGCGTTTTTCCACCGTTGCAGGCGAGCGCGGCTCGACCGACACCGCGCGCGACGTGCGCGGCTTTGCGGTGAAGTTCTATACCGACGAAGGCAACTGGGATTTAGTCGGTAATAACATTCCGGTCTTCTTCATTCAGGATGCGATGAAGTTTCCCGACCTAATTCATGCCGTCAAGCCCGAGCCGCATCATGGCATGCCGCAAGCAGCTTCCGCGCATGATACTTTCTGGGATTTTATATCGCTGATGCCCGAGTCCACTCACATGCTCATGTGGGTGATGTCGGATCGCGCCATCCCCCGCAGTTACCGCATGATGCAGGGGTTCGGCGTGCACACATTTAGGTTCGTCAATGCGCAGGGTGAATCGCGCTTCGTTAAATTCCACTGGACGCCGCTCGCCGGCACGCATTCTCTTATGTGGGATGAGGCGGTCAAAATTTCGGGCGCCGACTCGGATTTTCACCGCCGGGATTTGTGGGAAGCGATCGAAGCCGGCGTTTATCCCGAATATGAACTCGCAATACAAGTCTTCACCGAAGACG
>JALYOK010000010.1 GCA_030856925.1 Pseudomonadota bacterium | reverse complement strand
CCCTCCAGACTGTTCAAGCGTCCAAACATCAAGCGCCTGATGCAGCCGGAGCCACAGCCCCACCACGTTGCCTAGCAGCTTACCCAGTTGGATTGCTATCTTCACGGATACCGGCCACTTTTCTTGAACAATCTCCGAGACGGTGAGCCGGGAAACACCCAGGCGTTGCGCGAATGCTGCTTGCGTCATGCAGCGTTACTGCGTTCGCCCAGGTTATCTCAAGAGCGCAATGAATCTTTTGGACGGCATTAAATAACTAAAGCCGCTATTCACGGGGCTCTTGGGGATCGCTCAATTTCTTTGGCGTGTCTGAAACTACTGGCGGAGAGAGCGGGATTCGAACCCGCGTTAGGTTATTCACCTAAACACGCTTTCCAGGCGTGCGACTTAAACCGCTCATCCATCTCTCCTAATTTTTTGACACCCCTTGGCCGCGCCACCCCGCTACGCTTTGGCTTCGACCTCTCCTATCTCTTTGCTGGCGCGCTGCAGGCTTGTCAAACTAACTGCGAATGCCACGATCCGAGTTAACCATAACCGCAAAAGGGCGCTAAGGATAAACTAGAACGGGTGGGCGCGGCAAATTTACGTTCCTGACTTAAGCTGCTCGCAACTTGAAATTGAACACCAGCGCAAGCCAATTTTTGCCGGTGTTGAGGCGCCGATAGAATAACAGCAGCAGCACGATCACCATGAAACCATGCACCGGCCAAAGGCCGATGATCGGCGAAAGTTTTCCCTGTGCGACCCAGGCTTGGGCGATGCTCATCAAGTTGCTATAGATCATGTAAACGAATATCGCCAAAATCAGGTTGGCAGACCGGCCGGCGCGCGGATTGACATAACTTAGCGGAATGGCAAGCAATGACAGAATCAGCACGCTGACCGGTAAGCCGATGCGCCAATGCAATTCGGCCAGCCGTTCCGGCGTCGGCGCCCTGAGTATCTCGTTGGGCATCATGGTCTTGACGCCCGGCGGACCGGCTTTTTTTGCGTTGCTCTCGATGCGCATAGCATATCGCTCGAAGTCCACTAGTCGATAGTCCGCTTGGCCGGGTGTGCCTTCGTAACGCCGTCCATTTTGTAGCACAATGAATTTGTCGCCGTTGCTATGTGTCTCCTGAAAGCCTTTTTCCGCTACGATCACTCCCAGCTTCTGATGTTGAACCGACTGGACGAATACGTTCTCGATCCGGTTGGTTTGAAGGTCGACCTTTTCGACGAAGAATACGCGATCTGCGTTCTTCGACTCGCGGAATACGCCGGACGAAATACGCGACACGTCGCTGCGCGCATCCAGCCGCTCGGTAAATTCGGCGCTTTTCTTCAAAGCCCACGGCGATAGGAATAGACTTAACGCAGCCACCATCACCACCAGCGGCAGGGCAAACAAGAATACCGGTCGAATAAAGTCCGTTAAGCTTTTGCCGTTGGCGAACCACACCACCATTTCGGAATCGCGATAGCAGCGCGACAGGGTCAACAGCACCGCTATGAACAATGTCAGTGAAATAACCACCGGCAGGTAGTTGATTGCGCCAAAACCCAGCATTACCATCACCGCGTCCGCAGGCAAGATGCCGCCGGCGGCACGGCCAAGTAAGCGGATGATTTGCGTCGTGAGAAGAATCGCCAACAACACGGCGCCAACGGTGAGCGACACCTGGCCGAACTCGCGTATCAGACTGCGGGCAAAGATCATGGCTGAAGCGCGTTTTGACTTTTCGTCAGCACAATGGGGATAATCGGAGACTTCAGTCGATAAACGATAAATAAGGAGCAGAAGTTGGAATTTAGCACAAAAACGGTAACCCCGGAAAAAGCCAAGAGTGGCTGCGTAGAGGGCGGCGTCTATGAATCCGCCAAGTTGACCGCCAGTGCTCTAGCCCTCGACAAGGCATCGAAACAGCATATAGGTTCGCTCCTAAAGCGCGGCGATATGAATGGCAAGGCAGGGTCTACGCTGCTGCTGCACCGTGTGCCTAATATCGCGGCCGAACGTATATTGTTGGTGGGGCTCGGTAAAGATGCTGAACTCGGCGATAAATCTTATCGCGAGATGATTCGCGCGGCTCTGCGCGCCGTGGGACAAACCGGCGCCGTTGATGCGACCTTGTTCCTGCTGGAAGTACCGGTCAAACAGCGTGATGCAATTTGGAAGGCCGAGCACACGGCGTTGATTGCAGGTGAATGCACCTATCGCTTCGAAAATTTTAAGGGCACGCCAGAGCGCAACGCGGCAGCACTGAAACACATCGCATTGGCCGTTGACGGAAAGACGGAGCAGACCGCGGTGGACGCAGCCCTGCGTGCCGGACATGCTATAGCGGAGGGCATCATCTTCGCTAAGGATTTGGGCAATACGCCGCCGAACGTCTGCACGCCGGCCTACCTCGCCGACACTGCGCGCAAAATGGCGAAATCCCACGGCCTCAAGGTCGAGGTGCTTGAACATAAGGATATGGAAAAACTCGGCATGGGCTCATTGTTGTCGGTTTCCAAGGGTAGCCGTAACCCGCCCAAGTTCATCATCCTGCAGCACAACGGCGGTAACAAGGGCCACAAGCCCGCAGTGCTGGTCGGCAAAGGAATCACCTTCGACACCGGCGGCATCTCCATCAAGCCCGCCTCGGACATGGACGAAATGAAGTACGACATGAGCGGCGCGGGTAGCGTGTTGGGAGCAATGAAAGCGATCGCACTGATGAAGCTGTCGCTCAACGTCATCGGCCTCATTCCGAGTTGTGAAAATATGCCGGATGGCAACGCCAGCCGTCCCGGCGATATCGTTAAAAGCATGTCCGGCCAGACCATCGAAATCCTCAACACCGACGCCGAAGGCAGGTTGATTTTGTGCGACGCTCTCACCTACGCCGAGCGGTACGAGCCGAGCGCGGTGATCGATATCGCCACGCTGACCGGCGCTTGTGTCGTCGCGCTCGGCACGGTCGCCTCGGGCATGTACGCGAACAAAGACGGCCTCGCCCAAGAAGTCATCACGGCCGGCGAACGCGCCCACGACAGAGTCTGGCAAATGCCACTGTGGGACGACTATCAGGAACAACTGCGCAGCAATTTTGCCGACATGGCCAACATCGGCGGGCGTCCCGCAGGCAGCGTTACAGCGGCGTGTTTCCTATCGCGTTTCGCCAAGAAATTCGATTGGGCCCATCTCGATGTCGCGGGCACAGCCTACAAATCAGGCCGCGAGAAAGGTTCCACGGGACGGCCGGTGGGATTGCTCTGCCACTTTTTGATGGCACGGGCGGGAAAGTGAAAACACAAGGATAAGGATGAAGGATGAAGGCGGAAGGATGAAAAAACCGAATTCACTCCGTCAGCATCCGGTGCTGGGATCTTTTCATCCTTCATCCTTCATCCCTCATCCTTAGTCCTTCGCCGTGACTCAAATCGACTTCTACACCCACGTTGATAACAAGCTGCATACCGCGTGCCAGCTTGTCGCGAAAGCCTACCGGCAAAAGTTGAGGATATTGGTGTTTACGCCGGACGCGGTGACGTCGAGCAAACTCGATACGATGCTGTGGACCACGCCTGCGATTGATTTCCTGCCCCACGCGATTGCCGGGTCGAGGCTTGCCGCCGAGACGCCGATCATCATCGATCACCAATCCGACGACCTCGTCCACGACCAACTGCTGGTGAATCTGCGCGACCAATGGCCGCCGTTTTTCAGCCGCTTTCAACGGCTGATCGAAATCGTCAGCCTCGATGAGAACGATCGCCTCGCGGCACGGCAACGCTACGGCTTTTATCGAGACCGCGGTTACCCCATCAAGTCTCATAACTTGGGCAAAGAAACCTCCGATTAAGTCCCCATGGCAACCATAAAAGAGGCTCAGGAAGCGCTCCTGAAAAAAGTCGACACGTTGCTTAACCGCCACCGCGCAGTCGCGGCCGGATTGAACGATCCCGCTCACCTGGACGTGCCGGTCTTGACTGACATGATCGACGATGATGCGCCCGCGCTGAAAAAATCGAGGGTCGCCCATGCCCGTCCCGGCGACAAAGCTCTGCACGGTCTGGCTGCCGATATTTACGAACGGGTCTTGGAAAAACTCGACGAACGTATCGCGGCACAATTCGAGCGGCGCCTCGCGTCCAAAATAGAACACGCCATCCATGCCGCGCTGCTGAAGGTCGGCGCCGATCTGAAGCAGGATCTGATGAATAGTGTCGGCGATGTGATCGCCGAAGCCCTGGCGGAAAAACTCAATCACAGCGAAAAAGCTTCAAAACCGTAAGCACGCTATTCCGTAGGATGGTAGAGCGCAAGCGAAACCCATCGTGGGGCGCTAGCCACCTACGGAACGATGGGTTGTTCGGTGCGTAAACGCACCCTACATTTTCTGTTCGGCTTGCCACGAGCCAATACCAGCGTGGCTTTCCGGTCATGCCATGCCAACAGCCAATATCCATGCGCCTCCTGGCAATGTCATATCGAGGCTTCGAGAGAGCCGGCTCCATCATCCGATATAATCTTTGTTTATTTGAACTGCGTAAGTCATATGACCGAACTCGCCAAAAGCTTTGATCCCAAGGCCATCGAAGCTCATTGGTATCCCTACTGGGAATCGCGCGGCTATTTCAAAGCCGGCTTCGAGCCCGGCGTGGAATCATTTTGCATTCAGTTACCGCCACCCAATGTCACCGGCACGTTGCACATGGGCCATGCCTTCAATCAGACTATCATGGATGCATTGACGCGCCATCACCGTATGCGCGGCGCGAATACGCTGTGGCTGCCCGGCACGGACCACGCCGGCATCGCCACGCAGATAGTGGTCGAACGGCAACTCGAAGCGCAAGGCATCAAGCACCACGATTTGGGCCGCGCAAAATTTATCGAAAAAGTGTGGGAGTGGAAACAGTTTTCCGGCTCGACCATCACCAATCAGATGCGCCGCCTTGGCGCCTCGACCGATTGGTCAATGGAGTATTTCACCATGGACGAGAAACTTTCGAACGTGGTGACGGAAGTATTTGTGCGGCTCTTTGAGGACGGCCTGATTTATCGCGGCAAGCGGCTGGTGAACTGGGATCCGAAACTCAAAACCGCGGTGTCCGATTTGGAAGTCGTGAGCGAAGAAGAAGACGGCCATCTCTGGCATATCCTCTATCCCTTCGTCGATGGGCCGGTGGGCAGCTCGCCGGGGCTGGCCTCGGGCCATAGGGCCACTGGCCTGCCGGGTGGCCTAGGGCCAGGGACTGGCCTAGGGCCACAAGGCGAATTACGCGGGCTGACGGTCGCAACCACCCGCCCGGAAACCATGTTGGGTGATGTGGCGGTGATGGTTCATCCCGACGACGAGCGTTACAAACACTTGCTCGGCAAGCAGGTCACGCTGCCGTTGACGGGCCGCACCATTCCCATCATCGCCGACGATTATGTCGACCGCGAATTCGGCACGGGCTGCGTGAAAGTGACGCCCGCCCACGATTTCAACGACTATGCGGTGGGCCAACGTCATGGTTTGCCGCTGATCGACATTCTTGACCTCGACGCCATCATCAACGACAACGCGCCGCCGGCCTATCGCGGTCTCGATCGTTTCGAGGCGCGCAAGAAAATCGTCGCCGACCTTGAAGCGTCAGGCTTGCTCGTCAAAGTCGATAAACACAAACTGAAAGTTCCACGCGGGGACCGCACCGGCACGGTGATCGAGCCCATGCTCACTGATCAATGGTTCATGGCGGTGACCAAAGCCGCACCGGCGAACCACGCTTTTCATCCGGCACAATCCATCGCGCAAAAAACGCTTGAGGTAGTGGAAGACGGCCAGATCGAATTTGTGCCGGAACATTGGATCACGACCTATCGCCATTGGCTGACTAACATTCAGGACTGGTGTATTTCGCGTCAGTTGTGGTGGGGCCATCAGATTCCGGCCTGGTACGACGCCGAAGGCAATTGCTACGTCGCGCGTACGGAAATGGATGCCCGCGCGCAGGCCGGCGGAAAAAATGTGACTCGCGACAACGATGTGCTCGACACTTGGTTCTCCTCAGCGCTGGTGTGTTTCTCCACGCTTGGCTGGCCGCAGGACACGCCCGCGCTCAAAACTTATCTGCCGTCGAACGTCCTCGTCACCGGCAGCGAGATCATCTTTTTCTGGGTGGCGCGGATGATAATGATGACCACTTACTTCACCGGCAAAGTGCCCTTCCAGACTGTATACATTCACGCCACGGTGCGCGACGCCGAGGGCAAGAAGATGAGTAAAAGCGAGGGAAATGTCATCGATCCTGTCGATCTCATCGACGGCATCGACCTCGCCAGTTTGTTGGAAAAACGCACCGCCGGTTTACGCCGCCCTGAAACTAAGCCACAGGTCACGGCGCAAACTAAGAAGGAATTTCCCGAGGGCATTCCCGCTTTCGGCGCGGATGCGCTGCGCTTCACCATGGCGTCCTATGCCTCGCTTGGCATGAACGTGAATTTCGATTTCAAGCGCTGCGAAGGTTATCGCAATTTCTGCAACAAGCTGTGGAACGCAACGCGCTTCGTATTGATGAATACCGAAGGCGAAGACTGTGGAATGGAAACCCGCGAGGCCGCCGGCGCTCAGAGCGAATACTTGGAATTCTCGCCCGCCGATCGGTGGATCGTGAGCCGTTTACAGCGCGCGGAGCAAGAGGCGAATAATCAATTCGCTGCGTTACGCTTCGATTTCGTCGCCCGCGCCGTGTATGAATTTGTCTGGGATGAATACTGCGATTGGTACGTAGAACTCGCGAAAGTCCAGTTGCAGCAACGCAACGAATCGCAGCAGCGAGCCACGCGCCGCACCCTGTTGCGAGTGTTGGAAGCCGTGCTGCGCCTCGCCCATCCGCTTATTCCATTCATCACCGAAGAGCTATGGCAGAAAGTCGCGCCGGTCGCCCTGGCCCTAGGCCACCCAGTAAGTCAGGCAGCCACCGGGTCCATTGTCGTGCAACCCTACCCTGTTGCAGACTTGAGCCGCATCGATGAAAAATCGGAAGCCTGGGTCGCCGAACTGAAAGAATTGGTCAACGCCATCCGCACGTTGCGAAGCGAAATGAATCTCTCACCCGCCGAGCGCGTGCCCCTGGTTGTCGAAGGCGATACGGAAAAGTTAACAAGCTACGCGCCTTATCTCAAAGCGCTCGCGAAATTGAGCGAGGTGAGCTTTTCGCAAGGCAGGCTCGATCATTTCGCTCCCGGCCAGACGCCGGGCGCGCCCATCGCGGTGCTTAGCAATGCGAAGCTCATGCTCAAAATAGAAATGAATGTCGCGGCGGAGCGGGAACGTTTGGCAAAAGAAATTGCACGGCTCGAAAACGAAATCGCCAAGGCCAACGTCAAGCTTGGCAACGCCAGCTTTGTCGAGCGCGCACCGGCGCAAGTGGTCGAGCAGGAAAAATCCCGTGTCGCGGATTTCGGCAACAAGTTGAGCATATTGAAAACGCAACTGGAACGATTGGGCTAAACCATGGAGAAACAATTCGATGCGAAGCGGTATCTGGTCAAACCCGGCAAGAAGGTGAAGTTGAAAGATTGGCATCCAGAGGAGCGCCGCCTGAGTACCGGAGATAAGGCGGTCGATAGCCAAACCCTTGTGACCTTGAACGAGCATTTGGACAAGCTGCAGGATCTGCTGTTTGCCGCTCACAAACACAAGATATTGCTGGTGCTGCAAGGCATGGATACGTCGGGAAAGGACGGCACGATACGCAATGTGTTCAACTCCGTCGATCCGTTAGGCGTTCGCGTCGCCAACTTTAAAGCGCCGACCGAAGTGGAACTCGACCGAGACTATCTCTGGCGTGTTCACAATCAAGTACCAGGCAAAGGCGAGATCGTCATTTTCAATCGCAGCCATTATGAAGATGTCTTGATCGTGCCGGTTCATAACTGGATCACGCCCGCGGAATGCGAACAGCGTTACAAACAAATCAACGAGTTCGAGAAGCTGCTGAGCGATAGCGGCACCGTCATCATAAAATGTTTCCTATACATCTCTAAAGACGAACAAAAAGCGCGCCTCGAACAACGTCTTGCCGATCCGGAGAAACGTTGGAAGTTTCGTGCGGGCGATGTTGGCGAACGTAAGCTTTGGAAGAAATATCTGCAGGCCTACGAAAGCGCTCTCGCCGCCACGAGTGCCCGATCTGCGCCTTGGTACGTGGTTCCAGCCGACTCGAAAACCGAACGCAATTTGATTATCTCGTCGCTGCTAGTACAGACGCTTGAAGGTTTGAACATGCAATATCCTGAGCCGGAGGAAGATCTCTCAGCCGTCGTGATCGAATAGATTTAAAAGGAATCTTCATGAAGATAACGTTAGTTTCGATAAGTTTCATTTTGCTCGGTATGGGATCTTCTTGGGCAACGGCAAGCGACAACGCCATCATCAAAAACAAATCTCTCGACACGCAACGCAAAGAACTTGATATCGCGGTCTATGTGACGAAAGTCAACGATCTCGACCTGGAAGAAGGTCAAGAGGAAATCGAAGTCACCGCCGGCGAGCGGACGCTTGATATCGAATGCATCGTGCGCTCTTTCGTGGGGATGGGCACGCTGGATCTCGGTAAGTCCACGCGCATGAATGTCAAGCTGGAAGCGGGGCGCACCTACCAGCTCGGCGCCAAGCTGACTAAGGAAGGCGAATGCACGCCGACCCTGCAATAAGTCAACGCACGCGCTTCTCCGAAAACGATCCTTAACGTTATCCTCGAAAAAACTCTTCATCGACTTCGGCGCTATCGGCGTCGGTGGCTCTCGGACGAGACGCGGGAATACTGCATGATCGTCCCCGCTCGAGGATCGGCTCCGGCAGTTCGCATCGTTCTTCGCAAACCTTGTTAAAATGCTGTTTTATCGGACGATTTCAGAACCCTTACGATGTGGAAACCGAGCGTCACTGTCGCCGGAGTGATCGAACGTGATGGCCGTTTCCTTTTCGTGGAAGAGGAAGCGGACGGGCGAGTCGTCATCAATCAACCGGCCGGCCGCCTTGATCCGAACGAATCCTTACTGCATGCCGTAGCTCGCGAGGTGTTGGAGGAAACCCGCTACCGGATCACGCCCACTTTCCTGGTGGGGATTTATCTCTGGCCTCACGAGACCAAGGACATCACCTATTTGCGTTTCGCCTTCGCCGGCGAGATCACCGGTGAAGATAAAGAGAGGAAGTTGGATACAGGAATTTTGCGTCCCGTGTGGTTGACGCCGGAGGAATTAGCCCGTGAAGAGGATCGCCATCGCAACAAATTAGTCTCTCGCTGCGTAGCGGATTTTCAGGCCGGGAAGCGCTATCCTTTGGATCTCCTTGCGTCCTATTTTTGAATGAGCATGCCTGGCGAACGAGTAGTTGTCGGCTTATCCGGCGGCGTGGATTCCGCGGTCGCGGCATTGTTGTTGAAGCAACAAGGCTATGAAGTCATCGGTCTCTTTATGAAAAACTGGGAAGACGACGATACCGATGAATATTGCCCATCGCGGGTCGATCTCATCGACGCCGCCGCCGTGGCCGATCGCATCGGTATCGAACTGGAGGCGATAAACTTTTCCGCCGAATACAAAGAACGCGTGTTCTCGATTTTTCTCGAGGAGTATCAAGCGGGCCGCACGCCGAATCCAGATGTGCTGTGCAACGCCGAGATCAAATTCAAAGCTTTCCTCGATCACGCGCTCGAGTTAGGGGCAGACTTTATGGCGACCGGACACTACGCGCGGCTCGACCGCCCGAATGGTTCAGTGCGTTTGATGAAAGCGTTGGACGACAGCAAGGACCAGAGCTATTTCTTGTATCGCTTGAACCAAGCGCAATTGAGCAAGACACTGTTCCCGCTCGGTGAACTGCGTAAGACAGAGGTTCGAGAGATTGCACTCAGGCACGGCCTGCCCAACCACGCCAAAAAGGACAGCACCGGTATTTGTTTCATCGGCGAGAGACCGTTTCGCGAGTTTCTGACCCGTTATTTGCCCAAGCAGCCGGGCCCAATTCGGACAAAGGAAGGCCGGCAGATCGGCGAGCATCAGGGGTTGATGTACTACACCATCGGACAACGGCAAGGCTTGCGCATCGGCGGGCCGGGGAAACCGTGGTTCGTGGCGGGCAAAGATCTCGCCGCGAATATTCTATACGTGGTGCAAGGACACGATGATTCGGCCTTGCTAAAATCTACATTAAGCGCGATCGATCTATCGTGGATCGGCGGCGATGCGCCGGCGGCAACGTCGAGTTATGCTGCGAAGACTCGCTACCGGCAACCAGATGCCGAGTGCTACATCGATGCGATTAGTTTGGACTGTTGCGATGTATCGTTCGCCGAGCCGCAATGGGCGGTGACGCCGGGACAATCGGTGGTGCTTTACGATCGGGATGTATGTTTGGGCGGCGGGATTATTCAGTAGGCATACACGCCAGGATCCGCATGGATACTGGCTCACAGCCTTGCAATGGCTGAAATCCGCACCGGGCGTGCCTCTGGCTAGGCCACCCGGTCAGGGATCAACTCGACGGGGGAACCGTATTCTTGAACGAATTGCGCTTAGAGAGTTTGTCGGTGAGTTGGCCTAGATTAAGATATTCATTGCGCCAGTGCACCTCAGAAAAACGAAGGTCCAAATACAGCAGCGCGCACCCGACAACCAGGTCGGCCAGGTTAAAAGTATGGCCGGTGCACCACGTGCTTTCCCCTAAGTCCTGCGACATGGTTTTAAGACCGCGCTCGATCTTGCCGCTCTGGCGCGCGATCCAATCGGCGCTTTGCAGTTGCGGCACGCGTTTTTTTTCCAGTACGATGGCAACTGCCGCATCCAACACGCCGTCCGCCAGCGCTTCCCAACGCTTCACTTGAATGCGTTGGCGCGTTGTTTCGGGAATAAGATGTCCGACCGGCGTCACGCTGTCAAGATACTCCATGATCACCCGCGAATCGTACAGCGCGGTGCCATCATCCAGCAGCAGGCACGGCGCTTTCCCCAGCGGATTGAATTTCAGCAGCTCGGAATTCGGATCCCACACATCCGTCAGCACGAGTTCGAAGTCGATGCGTTTCTCCGCAAGCATAACGCGTGCTTTACGACCATAAGGGCTAGTGAGTGA
>JALYOK010000088.1 GCA_030856925.1 Pseudomonadota bacterium | reverse complement strand
CCCCATCCCCGATTCCGGCCGCGGCACCGGGGAGCAAGCGTCCGGGGGATCTCGGCTTGAGCCCGCGACAACCCCAAGTGTTGTTTCAGATCCTTCAAGGTAAGCCGAGCAAACTCATTTGTCGGGATCTGAATCTCTCGGCCAGCACGATCAAGGCCCACACGTCCGCGGTGCTGCGGGCGTTGAACGTCACGACCCGGACCCAAGCGGTGGTGGCGGCGGGCAAGCTGGGGCTGAAATTTGATCCGCTTGGGCGATGAAGCTTAGCTTTCGTCCTGAGCGGCCAATTGATGGTGAGAGAGCGTGTCAATGATAAGTGCTTTCAGATGTTCGGCGCTGATGGGCTTATGCGCCAGGGGCAAACCCAGCTCGGTGACTTGGCGCAGGTCCTCGGCGGTGATATCGCCGGTGATGATGATGGCGGGAATGGCTTCTTCCAACGCTCGCCGCACCGCTTCGACTGCCATGACGCCGGTTTGGTTGTCGCGCAGACGGTAATCGCTGATTAAGAGATCGGGCGTACGCAAATGGTTGGTCAATCGATCGATTGCTTCCTGATGGGAACCGGCCGTCAATACGTGGCAGCCCCACTGATTGAGGATCGACTCCATTGCGAAGCGGATGTCCTGCTCGTCGTCGATGACGAGAATGAATAGGCCGAACAAACCAACGCCGGCGGTTTCCGACCGTTGCGCGGGCGCCCGTTCGGTGGTCAACACTTTGACGCCGATCGGGACGGTGACGGCAAAGCAAGAACCTCGCCCCGGCTTGGAGTGCAGTGTGATAGTGTGCCCGAGTAGATCTGCGGAACGCTTGACGATGGATAGGCCCAGACCCAGACCCTTATTTCGATCGCGCTCAGGATTACTCAGTTGAACGAATTCCTGAAAAATTTCCTCGCGCCGTTCGTGCGGAATGCCGATGCCCGTATCGCACACTGTAATGGACACGGAGGCTCCACGGCGTCTGCAACCGACCAAGATCTTGCCGGTCTGGGTATAGCGCACCGCGTTGGCGACCAGGTTAGCCACCATGCGCTCAAGTATGACCGCATCGCTTTTAACGTTGAGGCTGGAGGCCACGATGCGTAACTGCAATCCTTTCTCCTCGGCTTGCGGGGTGAAGTTAACATGAACCGCCTGCAGCACATTGGCGATCGGAAAATTCTCGATAGTGGGTTTCACCATGCCGGCGTCGAGTTTGGAGATATCGAGAAGGCCGGTAAACAAATTCTCCATGGCTTGAATCGCCGCGTGGATTTTTTCGACGACGTTCGCATCCTCCGCTCGCTCGCTGCGATGGCGCAGCAACGAGACCAATAGGCCGATGGTGTGCATGGGCTGGCGCAGATCGTGGCTGGCGGAAGCAAGGAAGCGAGTCTTGGCGAGGTTGGCCTTGATCGCCGTTTCCTTTTGTTGGGTCAGCTCCGTGACCAGCGCTTCGTTTTCCAAGCTCACGGTGATGGCGCGAGTCAAGGCGTCATTGAAGTTTTTACCGAAGCGAATCACCGCCAGCAGCATGCCAATCATGCCCACTGCCAGGATGATTTGTATGCCGCCGCCTTGCAGCAGGAAGGCAACCGATGTCATCAGCAGCAGCGGCAAGACGAACGCGTAAAAGGCGGGCGTGTGATAGGAGAAATAAACCGTACCGGAAAAGGCGATAATGCAGATGACTAATAACATTAACACTTGGTATTCGAGTGCTGCCGGCATCAGCAATAACGGCGCGCTCCCCCAGGAGACCGATGAGGCCAACGCCAGGGCGGTCTTGATTTTTGGCGCCTTGTCGGTAAAGCCCGAGTGCGAAAAACGCCGGAAATCGAAGTAGGCAAGGATGGCGACCAGGCATACGGCGATGGCCCAGGGAATCAGTAATCCGTGCGGTGTCCGTGACCACAGCAACAGCATGACAATGGCGACGGAAAAGACGACGCTGATGCACCCGGTCGGTGTATTGCGATATAACAGCGCGATTTTTTCGCGCAGCACGGAATCTGCCGCTCCAACGGCGGTGGTTGGATTATCCATTACCAAGGGTGGGCTGATAGTCCATCGTGGAAGCGAATTAGGAACCTCTGAATAAGTCCCTCGCTGTCGCGATGGACTTATTCAGAGGTTCCTTAGGTAAAGCCAATAACTCATAGCGAGAGATCATATGCAAGTATCCAGTCAAAATCTACCTCCGGGCTCTCATCCGGGCGAAAATCAGATTGCCGCGGGCGCTTCGTACGGCGGCGAAACGCGCTCCATTAGTTTTACTGCGGGCGTGCCAAACTCGCTTGAAATTTCGTCTCGAAAGCTGGGCGATACCGAGTCGCCTATCATGGCGCACGACCATGAGCTAAAAGCGGGCGACGTTGTTCTTGCGCGGGCGCGGACTATCGCGATGCATGGCGTCATCACGTTGGGGCAGATCTATAAGTACAGTTGGGACACGGAGAACTCTTTCCGATTTTGGTCGCATCCGGCGATGATCGTCGCCGTCGCGGGGCAAACGTTGCAAAACGCGGAGGGAACCAAACAAGGGATGGTGACGGAGGACGTGTTGGTGCAAGCCACCATTAATCCCAAGGGAGTCAACTATGCACTGTTGAAGGATTTCAGGAATGCCTATAGTTCCAGGTGTTGGGTATTTTCTCCGCTGAGGTTTACCGAGTACACCCGCTCAATGGTGGTGATGCACGCCGAGATCGAGGCGGGGATGGCGCTATTCGAATGGCTGGAAGGCAAAGGGCTACTCGCCGACGTAAGCGCATTGCCCAGCGCGAAACAGCCCAACGGATACAAACGCCAAGACCCGCGACAATTCACCTACGGCTTGCTGAGTCTCGCTTCCGTGCTCTCGTGTCAGGTGTTTCAAAAGTGGCGCTTTCGTTTCTTTAACGAAGGTCAGGTAACTTGCTCTGGTTTCATCGCCGAACTGATGGAAAAGGCCAACTACGTGTTTCCTTCGGAAATCCACGCGTTTCCTGCCGACGTCGCGGAGCAATTGTATGCGGATCTACAAGACCACCAAGGTATGATCGCCACCGAAGCGCTGAAGGAAAGTAAGGGCCACTCTAAAGATTGGACCAAGGCCGTCGCCAATCTTCGCAAACAAATATCCGACGACCGGAAGGCTGTGCTGAACAACGCCGGTACGTTTCGCATATCCGGCCGGGCGTTGAAGGTGTTGTTGTCTATCGCCGCAATCGCGGGCGTATTGGGATTAGCGATTTCCGCTTTTCTCTGGCCGCACGTGCAAGAATGGCCGTGGGTAATTCAATTGGTGTTAGCCGGAATCTGCCTCTATGCAATTGCGATAGCCGCACCTATCACCTACTACGCCCTGCGCGCGTTTTTAAAGCTCACTTTCGTGGGTATTCCGCAATTGATTGTGATGTTGCGCCCGTTGTATTGGCGCCGCCACAGCGACTTAAACTGAATCAGTAGCCTCTACGCCCGAAGCCCCGCCCAGCTTGCCTCTTGGCAATGCATGGCTGGAGAGCCGCACCGGCATTGCCTTCTGGCGAGATGGCTAAATAGAATTTAGGAACTTAAGTAACGCGTCGCGGTCGGCTTTCGCCATTTTACGAAACGCCTCCCGCGAGACTTCCGCTTCGCCGCCGTGCCATAGGATCGCTTCCGTCGCGTTGCGCGCCCGGCCGTCGTGGAGCATCGCCGTGCTGCCGGTCACGGTTTCCGATAATCCCAGTCCCCACAGCGGTGGCGTGCGCCATTCCGTCGGCCCCGCTTGATAATCCGGCCGGCCGTCGGAGAGTCCTTCGCCCATATCGTGAAGCAATAAGTCGGTGAAGGCATGAAAGATTTGATTGGCGAGTTGCGGCAGCGGTTTGAATTCCGCAGCGGTTTTCAATGTCGGTACGTGACACGCCGCACATTTCGCTTGGTCGAACAGCGTTTCGCCGCGCTTAAAGTCGGGATCGTCAACATTGCGCCGCGCCGGCACCGCCAAGCCTTGGGCCCAGAATTCAATTTCATCCCAGTTGACGTCGACCAATTCCGGGCGGTTGTTGGGCGTGGAAGCGAGGCAGAGTTCTTGCGCCGGGGTGCAATTGTCCTCGATGAACACGGAAGTGGTAGCGCCGATGTCACCGTGGAACGCCAAGGCGATCTGCATGCGGATCGAGGGCACGTTGGCTTTCCAGCCGAAACGGCCCATTCGAGTTTGCTTCAGGTAGGGATCCCACACCGTATTGGGCCGGCCGCTCATACCTTGCTCGACCTGCGTTTTGGCGATCCCGAGCAAGGTTTCTTCCGGCACTGCCTCGAGCAGACCAATCCCGAAAATCGGCGGCGTGAAGCGCAAGGACAGCATAATCTCGTCGCCGAGCGGGCCGAAGGTAAGCTTGTCGAATCTCGGCTTGGGTTTTCGCAGGGAGACTTTCTCGCCGTCCTCAAATTCCACCACGCCGGTTTCGTCCCAATCGATATAAACCGTGCCTTCCGGCGGCACCCGATCGCCCTTGCCGTGGTTGTACTCGTCCTTGCCGGTCAAGCCTTGGTTTTGGAGCTGATCGCCATAAGCCGGGTGGGGTTTGGGGCCGCCGTGTTCGTTAGAACCGGGTATGCTCATGCGGATCAACACACCGACGGGTTCCTCTTCGGCCTTCGGCATCACGCCGCGTCCGCCGCCGATGTGGCAGCCGGAACATTTGTCGGCGATGAAGGTCGGCCCGAGTCCCCAATCGCCGCCCATGGAAGGAAAGATCACCCACTTTTGATTGAAGTGCTGACGGCCGCGCATGAAAGTCTGTTGCTGCTTGTAGGTCAACACCGGCGCCGGCTCGCCAAAGGCCTGGGCATCGGCGCGTTTGAGGGTGAAATCGCCGGCCGACAAGGTCGAATCAGGCGGCTCAGCGTCGGCAAAGACGAGCCTGGCAGCCGCCAAGGCGATAACAACAAGAATGTTCCTGATTTTGGGGCGGTGTAACATCTGTCTAATCCAAGGTGGGTGTTCTATTGGACTACGTTACTGGATGCATGACCTGGATGCAAGTGCGATTACGTCCATAATCGGGTAGGAGGCGTTTGGATTGCAGCGCTTCAATTCAACTATGGCGGCAATCAGTTCAGGACTCG
>JALYOK010000233.1 GCA_030856925.1 Pseudomonadota bacterium | reverse complement strand
AACCAACACATACTCAACACCTTCCTGATGAAAGCGTTGCAACAACTCGAGTAACGGATCGGGGTTTGTCAATTTTCCGTATTGCGAATCGCGCCATTGACGCGTCGCGCCGTTTCGATCATCCGCGCTTCGTCCAGGCGCTGAAAATAATCATGCGAGCCGCGCATCACGCCACGCGGAATAGGCAGCCTCGCCGCCCGCAATATCGCATCCAACTTACGCCCGCGTCGATATGCCGTTAAAGGATCAAGCTCGATTTCAGTGCGGTTTTGATTGCCGACGATACGCATGGGGACAGTGTAGCGCGTCGAACCTAGGGTGCGATAGAGCCGGATGCGGCAGCCACGGCCCGCCCCCCATGTCAGTGCGACTCTCGCGGAATCGGCGCACCGCTTCCACCGACCAGGAACTCTAAATCCACGCCCTTATCCGCTTGATTGACATTCTCGCAAAAGAGCTTTACCCAGCCGCGCGTGTCGTGGGGCGGCAACGGCTTCCACGCTTTGCGCCGCTTTGCCAATTCCGCTGCGGAGACCTCCAATACAATTTTGCGTTTCGCCACATCCAGCTCGATCATGTCGCCGTTTTTCACTAACGCGAGCGGCCCGCCGGCCGCGGCTTCCGGCGAGGTGTGGAGGACAACGGTGCCGTAGGCGGTGCCGCTCATGCGCGCGTCGGAAATGCGGATCATGTCGGTCACGCCTTTTTTAAGCACCTTTGCGGGTAATGCAAAGTTGCCGACTTCGGGAAATCCCGGATAGCCTTTCGGACCGCAATTTTTCAGCACCATGATGCAATTTTCGTCGACGTCCAACTTGGGATCATCGATGCGTTTTTTGTAGTCGTCGATATCTTCGAACACCACGGCGCGGCCGCGATGTTTCATGAGTTCCGGGGTGGCGGCGGATGGTTTGAGGACGGCGCCGGTGGGCGCCAGATTGCCCTTCAGCACGGCGATGCCGCCGTTCGGCTTGAACGGCTTCTTGATGGGGAAAATGACGTCTTCGTTGTAGTTTTTCGCGCTCTTGACGTTGTCCCAAATCGTTTTGCCGTTGACGGTCAACGCCTTCTTATGGATCATGTCGCCCAGTTCTTTAAGGACGACCGGCAGGCCGCCGGCATAGTAAAAATCTTCCATCAAGTATTTTCCGGAGGGCATCAGGTTCACCAGACACGGCACGTTTTTGCCCAGTCGGTCCCAATCGTCGAGCGTGAGCTTGACGCCGATGCGTCCGGCCATAGCAAGAAGATGAACCACGGCGTTGGTCGAACCGCCGATGGCGCCATTCACGATGATGGCGTTCTCGAACGCTTCCTTGGTCATGATCTTCGACATCTTGAGATTTTCTTTGACCATCTCGACAATGCGCCGGCCGGCCATGTGCGACAAGACATAACGGCGCGAATCGACTGCGGGAATCGCGGCGTTGGTGGGCAAGCCCATCCCGAGCGCTTCGACCATCGACGCCATAGTGCTGGCCGTGCCCATGGTCATGCAGTGCCCGGCAGAGCGCGACATGCAGACTTCCGCTTCATACAAATCCTCCATTTTCATTTCACCGGTCTTCAGCATCTCGGTGAATTTCCACACGTGGGTGCCGGATCCGATATCCTCGCCGCGGAATTTGCCGTTCAGCATCGGCCCGCCGGAGACCACCAACGTCGGCAAATCGCAACTCGCCGCGCCCATCATCAGCGCCGGCGTGGTTTTGTCGCAACCGACCAGCAGAATGATGCCGTCAAACGGATTGGCGCGGATCGATTCCTCGACGTCCATGGAAACCAAATTACGAAATAGCATCGTGGTGGGTCGCATTACCGGCTCGCCCAGCGACATCACGGGAAACTCCAACGGGAAGCCACCCATCTCGTACACGCCTTTTTTCACGTATTCCGCGATGTCGCGAAAATGGGCGTTGCAGGGAGTAACTTCTGACCAAGTGTTGCAGATGCCGATCACCGGACGGCCGTCGAACAGATGATGCGGCAAGCCCTGGTTTTTCATCCACGAGCGATGCACCATGCTGTCGCGGTCCGGTTGACCGAACCAATGGATACTGCGATATTCGTCCTTCTTTTTCTTGTCTGCCATGATATCCCTCCTAGGAAAGTGAATTGTCTACGGAACCTCTGATTCCCTAATGACCGATCATCGACCGATCATCGAATTTAGAGAATGAATTTTACACGCGGAACGCGTTGGTGTTTTCAAGTTCAATGCAATTATGCGGCCAAGTTTGAATCAAAACACAGACGAGGATTCTTGTGATATGGGGCTCCAGTGCAAATTCTCTAGGCACGTAGCCACAAGGCGCGCCCAGACTGCCTGTTAGGACAGCATGCCTGGAACGGCGCACCAGGACTGGCTCCGGGCACGGCCATTTTTCGAAAGTTGCGTGGATAGGAATAATTTTGTCACGATGTGATGTTATACTGAAGAACTAGGGATAAGTCATTGATTCAAGTCAATTTCAAAAACATGCCGATACCCCATTGGGGATGTTTTAGTGCAAAGGAACACGTGGCTTGGCTGCGCTGAAAGTGCCGGGCGCGTTGCTCGCGCCCATGAATTGGTTTTTCCGGCGTTGGATTGGCTTGACGAGCTTCGCCCTCCTGGTATTGCTTTGTTGGCTGCTCGCTAATTGGACTTGGATTTTCTGGCCGCGACCGCAGAATGCATCGTCCGCTTCGGCGAATCAAGGGTTACCGACGTTCACCCCCGCCTCCGCCGCCGAAATTATCGCCCGCCACCTTTTCGGCGAGCCGAATGCGGAGGTCGCAGCGGCTTCGCCGGTGGTGGTCGCCAGCCCACTCAATGCTAAGCTCAAAGGCGTATTCGCCGGTGTGCCGCCGTTCCCCGCCTTCGCGATTTTAAACTTCAATGGTAAAGATCAGCCCGTGAAAGCGGGCACGGAAATCCTGCCCGGCGCGGTGCTGGAGACTGTATTTGCACGCCATGTGTTAGTGCGCCGCAACGGCGCCGTCGAAAAAATTGAGTTCGAGGGTGACACTGGCGCCGATTCGCCGGGCGTCGCGATCGCCAGAGCGCAGACGGCGCCGCGGTTGCCAGCGCCGCCGTCTCAATTTAGACTTAACGTACAATCGGTTAATCAAAACACAACGGCCCTCTCGCGCGGCGAACTTCAGTCGGCATTACAAGATCCGCGGCAACTCACCAATATCGGCCGAGTGCAGGACAGTCCCGGCGGCGGCGTCGCCGTGCAGGAGGCTCCCCAGGGCAGTCTGTTGCAAATGCTGGGGATGCAGGAGGGTGACGTGATCCGCTCGCTGAACGGCGTACCGGTCAATTCTCAAGCCGACTTGATGCGCCTGTATCAGCATTTCGGGCAGGTCGGGCAAGTCAAAGTGGACGGCTTGCGAGCGGGCACGCCATTGCAGCTCAATTATAATATCCGTCAGTAAACGATGAATTCATTTATGCACGCAACTTTTTCGCGGCTCCTCAATGTCACCCTCGCCGCACTCTTTGTAGCGGTTTCAGCTCATGCCGCGGACAGAAGCAAGGACCGCGAGAAAGTCACTCTCAATTTTGTCGGCGCCGACATCCAATCGGTGGTGAAGAGCGTCAGCATGATCACCGGAAAAAACTTCATCCTCGATCCGCGGGTCACGGGCACGGTGAATATCATCTCGGCCAATCCCGTAGATAAGGATTTAGTCTATCCGATTCTGTTATCGGCGCTGCGGCTGCAGGGCTTCACCGCCGTCGAAGGCCCCGGCATTATCAAAATCATTCCCGAGGCTGATGCCAAGCTTAACAACTCGCCGCTAGTCGAAGGCAGGAATAAGTTCAGAGGCGATCAATTGATTACCCAAGTGTTTGCGCTGAAATACGAATCGGCGGCGCAACTGTTGCCGGTGCTGCGGCCTCTGATCGCACCCAACAACGTCATCAATGCTTATCCGAACAACAACACGCTGGTCATCACTGACTACGCCGAAAATCTCAGGCGCATCGACAAGATCATCCAGTCCATCGACATTGCGCCGAATGCGGAAATCGACGTCATTCGTTTGCAGTACGCCTCGGCGATCGAGATGGCGCAATTACTGCCGCGCCTGATGCCGGAAGCCGGCGCCCAAACCAATCTCCCCGGGGCGCAACCCAAGCTGGCCCTCGCCGTGGACGGCCGCATCAACGGCCTCATCGTTCGCGCCGAGAATCAGGCGGTAATCGAGAAAGTTCGCAAGCTGGTGGAAAGTTTGGACGTCCAAACCAGCGAAACCGGCAATATCCGGGTGGTGTATTTGCGCAATGCCGAAGCGGCCAAAGTGGCGGAAACGTTGCGTGGAATCTTGGGCGGCGGCGCCGGCGCCGGCGGCGCAGCCACCCAACCCCAGCCCGTGCCTGTTCAGCAAAACGTCCCCGGCCAACCGGGCGCGCAAGGCGTTGCCGCCCCCATCGTCAACATTCCGCAATCGTCGGGCGGCGGCACGATACAGGCCTATGCCGCCACCAATTCGCTGGTGATTGTCGCGCCGGATTACGTTTATAACGGTTTGCGCAGCGTGATCGACAAGCTCGACGCGCGCCGGGCGCAAGTCTTTATCGAAGCGTTAATCGTCGAAGTGGCCACCGACAAGGCGTCCGAATTCGGCATTCAATGGCAAGATTTAAGCGGCGCCGCCGATACCGGCGTCCGAGCGATCGGCGGCACCAACTTTCCTTCCGCCACCAACCCGTCGATTGGCTCGGTCGCCGCGAATGTCGGCACGGCCGGACGAGGTCTGTCGATCGGCATCATCAAAGGCACGGTTAATATCCCGGGCATAGGCCAGATTCTCAATCTTGGCGTATTGGCTCGCGCGCTTGAAAGCGACGCCAATGTCAATTTGCTGTCGACGCCGAACATTTTGACGATTGATAACGAAGAAGCGAAGATCGTCGTCGGTGAAAATATTCCGTTCATCACCGGCACTCAGACCTCGACCACGGGAGGCCTCGCCAATCCATTCCAGACGATCGAACGTAAGGACATCGGTCTGCAACTCAAGGTTAAACCGACCGTGTCCGAAGGCGGTACTGTAAAATTGTTGCTCGCGCAAGAAGTCTCGGACCGGGGGCCGGAAACCAGCGCGGGATTTATCACCACCAAGCGGTCGATCGATTCAACCATACTGGTCGACGATGGCCAGATCGTGGTGCTGGGCGGCCTCATCAAAGATTCCGTCACGAACACCATTGACCAGGTTCCGGTGTTGGGCAAGATTCCGATCTTCGGCAACTTGTTCAAATACGAACGGCGGGCGCGCACCAAGACCAACCTGATGGTATTCATCCGCCCGGTCATACTGCGCGATAAAGCAGGACCGCAAGGCATCACTAACGAACGCTACGACTATATTCGCAACGAACAAGGCCTGACCCAGCCGGAGCATCGCTGGATTCTCCCCGATATGCCGGTGCCGCAATTGCCGCCGATTCCGGCGGCGCCGCAGAAGAAACCGGTTGCTCCGCCGTCTCAGCCGGCGCCACCTAAACCGATGCCGCAAGGCGCGGTGACGACGCCGCTGGTGAGCGTACCCAATCCGATACCGGTGATCCGGGAAGATCGGTCGCAGCCGCTCGATTCGCCTAGGCGCCCGGCGCCGACCAGCCGGCGTGACCCGTTGAAACCGGTTGAACCATAATCCTAGAAACGGCAGTTGACCGCTTCTTTCCCGTCGGCCGTGATACAGATATCGAGGTCACCGCATTTTGAACATTCAGACTTCAGGTGAGCTCCGCTACGCATCCGATTGCACGATTGCCGGGCCGTCTGGCGGCGTTGCTCCTCCTTACCGGGAATGCCCTGCCGCGTCGTCGCGCCTAGCCAGCCAACCCAGCAATCGCACACTCGGATGCGTTCAACCGCCGTTTCTAGGATGAACGAAATCGCCCGGGCCGGCCAACTCGCGAGGCCGCAACCA
>JALYOK010000529.1 GCA_030856925.1 Pseudomonadota bacterium | reverse complement strand
GTGCAGCCCGGAGACAAGCTTGGTGTTGGCGCGTTTTTCCCGGCCGGAACGCCGCAGGCCGGTCTCAGCGTGAAGGTCACCTACCAAGGATTACCCGGCGATCCAACGGTTAGCGTGCGGTTCGAGTAGCTTCCTAACCGCCTGCTAACGCTTGCGCCAGGCGGGACCCAGATGCTGCCCACCGTCTACCTTGATCATCTCCCCGGTGATCATCTCGCCGTGTTCCACTAGCCACACCGCCACCGCCGCCACGTCCTCGGCGCTGCACGCCTTGCCCAACGCGACATTCTCCGCGTACTTGTCGCGAAACTTTTCGTAGTCGCCGCGGTTCGGAAAACGCGCTGTATGCCAGCGGGTTTCGATAAGTCCGGGACAAACCGCGTTGACCCGCACACTGGGCGCAAGCGCCCGCGCCAAAGCAAGGGTTAGAGTGTTAAGCGCGCCCTTGGACGCGACGTAAGCATTCGACGAACCGACGCCGGTGATGCCAGACATCGAGGAGATCATTACCACCGAGCCGCCTTGCTTTTGCAGCGCCGGTGCGGCGGCGCGCGTCATCTGATAGGGGCCGATGACGTTGACGGCGTATAGATGTTGGAAATCATCGGCGTTGATGCCGTCAAGATCGCGCTGATCGACAAATTTAGTAATCGCCGCATTGTTGATCAACCCGTCTAAGCGTCCCCATTTATCCAGCGTCGCCTGGACGATGCGTTTGCAGTGGGCATCCTGTGCGACGTCGCCCTGCACGACGATCGCCTCCCCGCCCGCCGCGTGGCACTCAGCCTCGGTCGCGCGCGCGTCCGGTTCGCTCTTGCTGTAGTTGATAACCACTCGGGCGCCTTTTTTGGCGAGTTGCACAGCGCTCGCAGCGCCGACGCCGACCGCCGAACCCGTAACGATACACACCGCAGAATTTAGATTCATGATCGTCCTTCGATTAAACTTTACTGATACGAATCGTGGCGTCTTTTCGCTTCATCACGCTGGGCTTCAGTTTGGTTCCCAGGCCCGGCCCACTTGGCGCCGTAATATATCCGTCCTTGAGCGGCGGCAATTGCGTGACGAGTTCCGTATACCAATCGTGATAGAAGGCGCGAACGACTTCCTGCACCAACGTATTGGTGCAGTTGAGCGATAAATGCACGCCGGCGGTGAGCAACACCGGCCCGACACAATCGTGCGGCGCCACGGGGCGCGCGTAGGTTTCCGCCATCATGGCGATCTTTTTCGCTTCCGACAATCCGCCGCACCAGCCGATGTCGAGCATGCACACGGACAACGCGTTTTTTTCGAATGCCGGACGAAAGCCCCAACGCGTAGCGAGGGTCTCGCTCGCGGTGACCCACACGTCCGTGCGCCGCGCATATTCGGCCAGCGCGTCGAGGTTATCCATTTTGATTGGGTCTTCGAACCAAAAAGGATCGAATGGCTCCAAGGCCTTGGCGATGCGGATTGCCGTCGGTAAATTCCATAAAGAATGGAATTCGACATGGATATCCATCTTGTCGCCGACGGCCTTGCGAATTTTCTCGAAGGGCTTAAGCGCTTTTTTCAGATCGGCGTTGGAAATATACGAGCCGCGCGATGCTTCGGCATACTCGTCGAACGGCCAAATTTTCATGCCGGTGTAGCCTTCATCGAGCAAGCTCAATGCCAATTCGTCGGCATGATTCATGAAGCCGTCGAGATCTTCGTACGGCCGCGTCTTGCTTTTTTTCGCCATTCCCCAATTCTGGGAAGATTGCACCGGCTTGGCGCGCACGTACCTGTAACCGGCGCAAGTGTTGTACACCCGAACCTTGTCGCGGCTCGCGCCGCCGAGCAGTTGATAAATCGGCTGGTTGGTCACTTGACCGAAGATGTCCCACAGCGCGACATCGATGGCGGACGCAGCGCGAATCTCGGCGCCGGCGCTGTTGAAGCCGACGTACGTGCGCAGGAAATTCCAACTGTGCTTGTCGATTTCCAGCGGATTCTTGCCAAGCAAATACGGCGCACACGATTCGTGCATGTGGGCGGCGACCGGCTGCGCCATATAAAACGTTTCGCCCAAGCCGACGATGCCCTCATCGGTGTGAACTTGCACCCACAATACGTTGGGAAACTCTGCGAGGCTGATGGTTTCAATGGCCGTGATTTTCATTTCAATTCAACCAATACTTCATGATAGCGGGTGGCGCTGATGTTCTTCGCCGCATGTGTATCACCTGCCTTGCGGTAATAGACTTTGCCGGGCTCTAATGTCGCCTGCGTCACGCCTGACTCGCGCGTCACTTCCAATGTGCCACCTTCGATGACGTAGAAAAAATAATCGCGCTCGTGGGGATGGGCCTCGATTTGTTGGCCCGGTTCGAGGGTGAATTCCCATACCTTCACACGTTCGTTTTCGAATACCAGTTTGGTGCCGACGTCGATCATATCTCCTCCGAATATATGGTGCGCGAATGCCTTAAGTTGGGCTCGGTCGGTCCGCTGCTAGTGGCCCGAGGCTAGCCGCTGGCCGAGGCCAGCCCTGGCAGCATTTGCTGGGTGGCCGAGGGCCGTATTTATGCCACGCTTGACCCGCTCGTCTATTCTAAATCGATCGGCCACAATATGCCGGCGCTGAAGCCGCCATCGACACGGATGATCTGGCCGGTGACGAACTTCGCCGCGTCGGAAGCGAGAAAAATGGCGGCGCCGACCAACTCCTCGACTTCGCCGAGTTTACGCATCGGCGTGTTGGCGATAGCCCATTGCTGCATTTTCGGGATCGCCCACAACTGCTTGCTCAGCGCCGTGGGGAAAAATCCGGGCGCAATCGCGTTGACGCGCACGCCGTGTTCGCCCCATTCCGCCGCCATGCCGCGCGTCATCATGCCGACGCCGCCTTTGCTCATCGCATAAGGCGTCACACCTTTGAGCGGCGCGTAAGTGTTGAGGGAATCGATATTGATGATGTTGCCGCGCCGCCTCGCAATCATATGTTTGCCGATCAACTGCGACAGCAGAAACATGCCGCGCAGATTGGTGTCGAAGATCTCATCGTAGAGTTCAGCGCTGTAATTCTCGACCTTCATACGTTTATTTATTCCCGCGACATTGAGCAAGGTATCGATGCGGCCAAACTCTGCGATCACCTTGACCACCGTGTTTTGCATGGATTTCTCATCAGTGACATCGCAGACCAGCGAACGGACCGGTTTCGCCCCAACGGAAATATTCCGCGCCGTCTGCTCGATCGTCACTGCATCGCGACCACTGACAATGACCTGCGCATCGCGCTCGGCAAAACCCTTCGCCAATGCCTGGCCGATGCCCCGGCTTGCGCCGGAGAGCAACACCACTTGGTCAGCAACGGAAAATAGTGCGTCTTGTTTCACTGCCGCCTCCGATTTCCGTGAAATGTCATAATTCTACTTCGCTAGGAGAACAAGATGACTAGCTTAGAAAAAAACATACGCCCGCGCCGCAGCTTGTTATTCGTCCCGGCGCTGCGTCCGGACCGTTTCTACAAAGCATTGGATTCCGGCGCGGACATTGTTTGCGTCGATATGGAAGACGCGACACCGCGGGATCGCAAGGACGAAGGGCGGTCGTTGGCGTTGCCGCTGTTCAACAAGATGACCCACCCGCACGTGGAGTGGATGGCGCGTATCAACGGCTTGTCGACCGCCGATGGCCTCAAG
>JALYOK010000499.1 GCA_030856925.1 Pseudomonadota bacterium | reverse complement strand
GCCACAGCGGTTGAAGGTTCCCCTCAATGTAGTGGCGACTTTTAAACTAACTATTGGATTTTAAAGGACACTACATCGCCAACTGTGGAAGTTGGGCTAACTTTGCAACGATCAAACTATCCGTTTGGCGATCAGCACGGCATTGTTGCCGCCGAACGCGAAGGAGTTCGACATGACTGCGTTGATGGACACGTTGCTGCGCGCGAGGTTGGGAACGTAATCGAGGTCGCATTCCGGATCGGGCTTGCGTAGATTCGCAGTGGGCGGGATGACGGATTCGCGCATCGCCATAAGCGCGGCGAGGAATTCCACTACCCCGGTTGCGCCCATGAGGTGGCCGTGTAGCGCCTTGGTGGAACTGACGGGTACGCGCCGCGCCGATTCGCCGAACGCGGCCTTAATGGCATTGGTTTCCACTACGTCGCCGACCAACGTAGCCGTGCCGTGGGCATTGATGTAGCCGATGTCCGCCGGTGATAGAGCTGCCTCGTCCAGCGCCATGGCGATCGCTCGCGCTTGACCTTGCGCCTGGGGCTTGGTGATGTGGGATGCATCGCTGCCCGTTCCGAATCCCGCGAGTTCTGCGTACACCGCCGCGTTCCGTTGTTTGGCGTGGCTTTTTTCTTCCAGGATGATGGCGCCGGCGCCCTCGCCCAGCACAAATCCCGAACGATCTGCGGAAAAAGGCCGGCACGAAGAACTCGGGTCATCGGGATCTTCGTGAGCCAAGGTTTGCAGCGCTTGCCAGGCCTTGAGCGAGCCCAAAGTCAACAGCGAATCGGCGCCGCCGGCAACAGCACAATCACAATAGCCGTCGCGGATGGCGCGGAAGGCTTCGCCGATGGCGACGGCGGACGATGAGCAAGCAATCGAGTAAGTGTAGGCGGGGCCGGTCAGACCAAAGTCCATGGAAATCTCCGACGCAGCGGCGTTGTTCATGGTCATAACGACAGTGGCCGGTTTGACACGCGCCCCGTTGGGACTGAACAGCAACTGCCGATAAGACTCTTCTATGGTGGTCGCGCCGCCCAACCCCGTGCCCCAATATACACCCGCACGCTCCGGTTGCTGCGGCTTAAGACCGGCGTCGGCCACCGCTTGACGGGCCGTCATCAACGCGATCAGCGTGGTTCGATCGAGCGTGGCGAGGCGCATCTTGGTAAACCCCTGCGTGGAGACGGGGCCCACCTCGGCAGTAAGCCACGGCGTGGTATCTTCGGCGAATAGACGGGAGTGGCGGCCTATTCCGGACCGGCCGGCGACGAGATTGCTGAAAAACGTTGCAATATCGTTACCGACGGGGGACATCACCCCGAGGCCGGTAATAACAACTCGTCTCACGCAGCCTGTTGCGGCGCCTTTTTTGCGCCGTGTTGCGCGGCGATTAGCCGGTCGATTTCATTGCCAACGTCTTGCACTGTTTTGATTTCCACACGTCCCATTGGCGCCGTGACGTTGAATTTTTCCTCGAGCAGAAACATGAACTCAACGGCTGACAGCGAGTCGATGTTGAGGCCTTCCAGTGTCGCTTCGGGCGTAACTTGGACGGGATCGAGTTGAAATTGATCAACTAACATCTCGCGTATCGTATCTAAAGTACTCATTGCCGGCCTCTCCAAACTTTTTTGTTTGATCCCAAGCGCTGGGGCCGATCGCGATCGTGTAGATTTATTCAACCTCGAGGTTCCTTCACTTAAACAGCGCCATGTGGCAAATGCCTCGAGTTTATCATAAGGTCGTGCGTAACCGACTTACCGCACTTGCCGCTTGGCCAAGCATGGCCTGAGAGCCCTTATTCATAAGGCTTCCAGGCTGGTGTGCCCGGCCTACATTTGGCAGATCGAAACAAATCGCCGCTTCACCCAAACAGATAAACGCAGGACGCGGCAGTGTTATCGGCGCGCCCTCGCTGCAACATATGGCAATATCATCTACGCCGCCATTAATAATGCACCTCAACTTGCTCGGCTGTGAGCCATTGGGTGAGTGAGCTCAACAGCGCATCGCTGATCTTGGCCGATCCGATTTCCATCTCACACAGGGCGTCGCGGTTGCGATAGGCGATACGCACTGCGCATGTGCCTGGCATGTGGGGCTTTATCATCTGTGCCAAGCGCGCCGCGTCGGCCTGGCCATTAAAGGAGAGCTTGATTTCCCGCGCGAACTCGTTGCGCGCGCCCGCGAGGTCGAACACCCGGTCTGCCGTCACTCGCATTCCGCCGGAAAATGCATCTTCGCTTACCCGCCCTTCTACGAACAGCAACTGGTCTTCCTTCACCAAGTGCCGGTGGCGCTCCCACACTTCGTTGAAAATCGCGACTTCGATCTTGCCCGAGCCATCGTCCAACGTCACGGCCGCCATGCGGCCGCGTCGCGTTTGTTGATTGCGCATGCCGTATACCACGCCGGCCACCAGCACCGGTTCCGATCGCGGCTTGAGATCGGCCAATGAGCAGCGCACTAGTCCCAACAGCTCTTTGCGATACGGATCGAACGGATGGCCGCTCAAATAAAATCCGATGGCCGCTTTTTCGTGTTGCAGCAACTCGCCCTCTGACCAGCGCGGCACCTTGGCGTATTGCAACACTTGCAGCGCGGCGCCGGCGCCGTCGTTGAAGAGGCTTGATTGCCGTTCGTTGCGGCTTGCCAACTGCGCCTGCTCGAGCGCCATGCCGAGGGAAGCGAATAACTGGGCGCGATGATCGTTTACGCTATCGAACGCGCCGCCGCGAATCAGCGATTCCATCGCGCGGCGATTGACAATGCGTTTGTCGACTCGATTACAGAAATCGACAAGATCGAGATAGAGGCCATGTTCTTGACGCTCCTTCACGATTGCAAGAATCGCCGATTCGCCGGTGCCTTTGATCGCGCCGAGGCCATAGCGTATTGCTGTCTTGCTGACGGGCACAAAACGATAACCGCCGGAATTGATATCGGGCGGCATCACTTCAAGTTTGTTCGCCGCCGCATCTTCAAACAGCGCATGAACCTTGTCCGTGTCGTCCATGGCGGCGCTCAAGTTAGCGGCCATAAACGCCGCCGGATGGTGGACTTTCAGATAAGCAGTTTGGTAGGCGAGAAGCGCGTAAGCCGCCGCGTGGGATTTGTTGAAGCCGTAGCCCGCAAATTTTTCCATCAGGTCAAACAACTCATCGGCCTTGAGATTGGACAAGCCGTTCTTGTTCGCGCCCTCACGGAAGATGACGCGATGCGTCGCCATCTCCTCGGGTTTTTTCTTGCCCATCGCGCGCCGCAACAGGTCCGCGCTGCCGAGTGAATATCCACCGATGATCTGCGCCATCTGCATCACTTGTTCCTGGTAGACCATGATGCCGTAAGTCTCGGCAAGAATGCGTTCAACGCGTGGGTCGGGATAGTCAATGCGCTGGCGGCCATGCTTGCGTTCACAGAAATCAGGAATGAGGTCCATCGGACCCGGGCGATACAGCGCCACCAGGGCAATGATATCTTCGAAGCGGTCGGGCTTGGCCTTGAGCAACATGTCGCGCATGCCGCGGCTCTCCAACTGGAACACAGCAGACGTATTGGCAGTCGACAGCAGTTGGTAGCTGGGTGCGTCATCCAATGGAATTGCGTTCAAATCAAATTCGGCGTCGAACAACGGGCCGTCACCTTCGCCCTTCACATATTTAACCGCCCAATCCAAGATGGTCAGAGTGGTCAAGCCGAGAAAGTCGAACTTGATAAGACCGATGGCCTCGACATCGTCCTTGTCGAACTGGCTGATCACCGTGTCGCCGCCTTCACCGCAATAGAGTGGACAAAAATCGGTGAGCTTGCCGGGCGCGATCAGCACGCCGCCCGCATGCATTC
This sequence comes from Pseudomonadota bacterium, assembly GCA_030856925.1. Lineage (GTDB taxonomy): Bacteria > Pseudomonadota > Gammaproteobacteria > Burkholderiales > JALYOK01 > JALYOK01. The sequence continues at coordinate 2,602 of JALYOK010000499.1, read as the reverse complement.
CGACATTGCGCGTCAAGCCTTCGACCCGTTCCGCCAGTTCCAGCAGTTCCGCCACTTCCTCTTCTTTTTTCTCGCGCTCGGCGAGCATCGGCTCCATCTCCCGCGCAATTTTCAAAGTAATCAACTTGCCGGGCTGGAAGGGAATCAGCTTGGCAATGCCGTCGCAAAAGTTGTAACCCAAGTCGAGCACCCGTCCAACATCGCGAACCGCGGCCTTGGCTGCCATGGTGCCGAACGTGGCGATCTGAGAAACAGATTCATCGCCATACTTGCGCCGCACATAATCGATGACCCGGTCGCGGCCGTCCTGGCAAAAATCGATATCGAAATCGGGCATGGAAACCCGCTCGGGATTCAAGAATCGTTCGAACAATAACCCGTAGCGCAACGGATCCAGATCGGTGATACCCAAACAATAAGCCACCAGTGAACCGGCGCCGGAACCGCGCCCCGGACCGACAGGAACTCCGTTGTTCTTCGCCCAATTGATAAAATCGGCGACGATCAAGAAATAACCGGCGAAACCCATTTGAATGATAGTCATCAGTTCAAAATCCAGGCGGGCGCCATACTCCGGCTTGCGCTGCGCCCGCTCGCCCATGTCCGGGTACAGTTGCGCCATGCGCGTAATCAAGCGTGAGCGACTTTGTTCCGTTAGATATTCGTTCCGCCCCATCCCTTCGGGCGTCGGATAGTCAGGCAGGCGAATCTTGCCCAACTCCAGTTCGGCGTTGCAACGCTTCGCGATCTCGATGGTGTTTGTCAATGCTGTGGGAATATCGGCAAACAAGGCAGTCATTTCTGCCTGGCTCTTGAAATATTGTTCCTTGCTGAATTCGCGGCGACGGCGCGGATCGCCCAGAACATAACCTTCGGCCACACACACACGCGCTTCGTGTGCGCGAAAGCTATCGACATCGAGAAACTGGATCGGATGGGTCGCCACAACAGGCGCGCCGGCGTCCGACGCGAGCGCCAGGGCGCGGCGAACATAGCCCTGTTCCTGCAGTTGGCCGGTCCGCTGCAACTCGATGTAGAACGCTTGCGGGAACAACGACTGCCAGCGCGCTAAACACAGCGCGGCGGCGCGGAGATTGTCTTGTGCCAGCGCCTTGCCGATATCGCCGTGCAATGCGCCCGACAGTGCAATCAAGCCGTCGCCGAATTCCTCGAACCATTCTTGCCGAATCTCGGCGCGGCCGCGATGTTGATTGGTGCGAAACGCCCGCGTTAGGAGTTCGCAAAGATGGCGATAGCCGAGCGACGATTTACACAGCAACAATAATCGATGGCTTTGTTCTCGATTTTGCGGATTCGTAATCCATACGTCACAGCCAATGATAGGCTTGAGGCCTTGGGCGCGCGCAGCGCTATAGAACTTGATCGCGCCGAATAAATTACTTAGATCCGTCAGCGCCAGCGCCGGCATCCGATCGGTTTTTGCTCGCGACACTGCATCGTCGATGCGCACGATCCCGTCCACGACCGAGTATTCGCTGTGCAGGCGGAGATGGATGAAGTGCGGCGCGGGCATGGGATGGAAACGATTGCGATCAATCATTAGGATTCTATCATTCTCGCTTAGCCGGCGTAGCAAGACGCTTGCCAAAACCACACCAAATACTATATTTTCAACAATCACAAGAACATATCGAATTGAAAATCAATGACTCGAATCCGCCTCGTGTTTTATCTGTGCCTCCCGCTCTGCCATCCGGCGCACTCGTTCGAAATCGACCAGTTCAAAAGCGGTATGTCGCGGGCGCAGGTGAAACAGTTCTTGAGCGAATGGAATTTCGATAACGTCGAGGACGCCGGATCGGACGTCACCTTGGCGTTTGACGGGGTGAAAAAAGAAACCAACCGCCTATTCAAATTTTATTTCTGCAACGATAGATTAGTTACCTTCGAGCAATCCCTCAAAGGCTCGGTGAAAAATTTCGTGACGGTCACGCAAAACTATGTGCGCCAATATGGCCAGCCGACAAAACTCGATGCGGCCACCAACGCAATCAGCAATGGCGAGAAGAGTTCGATGTCGGTCTATTGGCGCGTCCGCAACGATTTCGTCGGTCTGCGCTACGTTAACTTGCCGAACGGAGAAGATCTCTCTGTATCCTGGGAAGTCAGCAACAATTGTTTTCAGGCGCCACGAAATTAGTGTACGCCTTCGTGATTAATGGAACCAATGGGCGTCAATCAATTCGGTTTCCAATCGTCTGATAACCGGATAACCGCAATCGATACCCGGTTACCGTCGTCGTCAAATCACACCGAGCACCCATCGGTAAAGTAATTTTTCGTGGCATGTGTCCAAACGGCAGGCTCGTGAGAATAGGAATAGCCAGCCGTTCGCGAAAGTGCGCGATCACGCTCTGCATATCGTAACCCGCGTCGTTAGCGGTAATTCGGTACTCGGAAAAATCGCCCAGCAACAAGGCGCGCTGTTGCTGCAATATGCCTGCATGAAAAAGTTGATAAAGCATACGTTCGACGCGGTAGGGATGTTCCGCCACGTCTTCCAGAAACAGAATGCCACCAGGAACGGAAGGAAGATAAGGCGTGCCGACGAGGCTCGCCACCAGGGACAGGTTACCGCCCC
>JALYOK010000471.1 GCA_030856925.1 Pseudomonadota bacterium | reverse complement strand
GATATCCCTCGCCGTCGATCCGATTCGATGGGCTGCGATATCGCCCACCACTTTGCTCAAATCCTCCTCGTAATCCCAGTGAAGATGCTGGGCAATGAAGGCGAGGGTTTGGGCCAAGGCAGGATCGCCGCTGATCGCCGCGTCGTTCAGCGCGGTACGCCCTTGAGTCATCGCGCGAATAAGAAGCGGCGGCGGAATGTCGATCGTGACATCCGCCCTGGACTCCGATTTATCGGTGCTTAACTTACCGCCGGCCTCGATTGTAAAACGTAGCGCAACAGGACCAAACTTCATCGCGACGATTTTACCGGCGTGGCCCGCCAGCCTCTCCAGCGCCCAAGGCGCGCCCTGAAGCAAGTGGTTCAAGGATGCGGCGCTGGGCAGACCGAGCATAAATTAGTACTTAAATCCCCGGTGCACCGCCACGACGCCACCGGTGAGATTAAAAAATTCGGCTTTGGCGAATCCCGCATCGGTCATCATGTTTTTCAAGGTCTCCTGGTCGGGATGCATGCGAATCGATTCCGCCAGATAACGATAGCTCCCTTCGTCGCGCGCGACGAACTTTCCCAGGACAGGTAAGACGTTGAACGAATATGCATCGTAGGCCGGTTTAAGGGGCGCCCATACTTTCGAGAATTCCAAAATGATAGCGCGGCCGCCGGGCCGCAATACCCGCTGCATCTCCGCTAGGGCGCGATCTTTGTGAGTCATGTTGCGCAGGCCGAAAGCGCAAGTCACAACGTCAAAGTAGTTCGGCGGAAACGGCAGTTTTTCCGCGTCGCACAGCAAGGCGGGACAGAGAATCCCGGCATTGATTAATCTATTGCGGCCAATTTGGAGCATGGACTGGTTAACGTCTGTCAGCCATAGCTCGCCTTCGGCGCCTATGTCCTTGACGAATAGCCGCACCAAGTCACCGCTGCCGCCCGCAATATCCAATAATCGCTGGCGCGATTTAAGTGCGGCGAGACGAACGGCAAAGCGCTTCCACAGCCGATGCAATCCACCCGACATAAGATCATTCATCACATCGTAGCGATTCGCAACGGAATGGAATATCTCAGCGACTTTCCCGGCTTTCGCTTCTTCGTCGACCTGGCTGAAGCCGAAGTCAGTGGTCATACCACATCGCGGCTGGCGCCCGCCTGTTGCATGCGCTCGAGATACTCCTGCCACAAGCGATCCTGGCCGCTTCCCAACTCGTGCAGATAATCCCAAGAATAAATCCCGGTGTTGTGCCCATCGGAAAAGTAGAGCTGGAGAGCGTAGTTGCCGACCGGTTCCAGTTTGCTAAGGCCGATATCTTTTTTTCCTGCTTGCAGAATTTCCTGTCCCGATCCATGACCGCGAACCTCTGCCGAGGGCGAGTAAACGCGCAAAAGTTCGAACGGCAGACGAAAATGATCGCCATTGTCGAATTCGATTTCCAGCAAGCGGGAAAGCTGGTGCACTTTGATTTCAATAGGATGGAACATACGAACAACGTTTCCCGCAGCACTGTCAAGTCGAAGGCTAAAACTAAGATTATGATTAGGAAAGGCCGCCCAATGCAAATTTACGGGCTATACAAGCATTGCGAAATATATGGGAGAGGCAAATTGCCGCAGATTGCCCTACTGTAACAAATCCGTCATCCTTACGTATTAAGCTTGAAACATAAATGAAATCTAATAGGCAATCATGGCTGCGCGCATACTGGTAGTTGAAGACGAACCGGCAATTCAAGAATTGCTCACGCTGACGCTCTCGGAAGCGGGTCATCACGCTCTGATCGCAGGCACGGCATCGGAAGCTTATCAACATACCCAGGAGGTTTTGCCGGATCTGATTCTGCTAGATTGGATGTTGCCCGGCATGAGCGGCCTCGAACTGGCACGTAAGTTTAGATCGCAAACACGCACCCAGGGTGTCCCGATCATCATGCTCACGGCAAAGGCGCAAGAACAGGATAAACTGATGGGACTCGACAGCGGCGCCGACGACTACATCGTCAAACCCTTCTCCACCCGCGAGCTTAACGCCCGGATCAAAGCGGTGCTGCGGCGGCGGGCGCCGCAGGTAACGGGCGATAAGGTCGAGGCCGGCAAGCTCATTCTCGATCCCGAGACCTATCGGGTCACGAGCGGAGAGAGCGATATCCACATGGGTCCGACCGAATTCAAACTGCTGCATTTCTTCATGACCCACCCGGAACGCGTTTATTCTCGCATCCAACTGCTAGACCATGTATGGGGCGACCATGTGTTCATCGAGGAACGCACTGTTGACGTACATATCCGGCGATTGCGCTCGGCGTTGGAAGAAGGCGGCCATGATCAATTAGTGCAAACCGTTCGGGGCGTGGGTTATCGCTTCACCAAGGTACATGCAAACTGAAGCACTGTGCATCCGGGCATCCTCGCTACGTTTCTCAACAAACCTCAAGCGCCATGAGATTGTAACGGGTCACCATCCCTCTGGCTCCGCCGATGTTTGAATTTTGGCAGCGCGAAATCATCAAGTTTGTCGTGATGGCCCTCATTGCCCTACTCATCGCAGCGATCGAAGGAATAGTTCCCTCATTGGTCTTTCTTTGCTTGGTGTTGCTGATTGGCAATCTATTTCACCTTAGTAGCTTGCGCCGCCTGACGCGTTGGTTGTTGCGCGCCGATGGCGCCCTTGTTCCCGAAGTCTCCGGCAGTTGGGAACAAATGTCCGCGGCGATGTACCGCATGGTTCGCGGCACCCAGAAAAGCCAGGATCGTCTCAACCTTGTGCTCGATCGCTTCCAACAAGCGGCGGCCGCCATGCCAGATGGTTTTATCATCCTCGACGAACAGGGCAGCATTGATTGGTGTAACCCGACAGCAGAGCGCCATTTCGGGCTGGCATTGGAGCAAGATCGCGGCACCGATATATCCTACCTGGTCCGCCGGCCGGACTTCGCGGCGTACCTTAGTTCGCAAAATTACAGTGAACCCCTCACCATGCGAGGGACGCGCAGTCAGAACACCGTGCTCGCGATCCAGTTGGTCCCCTACGGCAATGAACAGAAGCTCATTATGAGCCGCGACATCACGCAATGGGACAAAGCCGAGACCGCCCGCCGCGATTTTGTCGCCAATGTCTCCCACGAAATGCGTACGCCGATCACGGTATTGAGCGGCTTCCTAGAAACTCTTTCGGATATGAAGAAGATAGATGCAAACCTGCTACACCGGTCGATCGATCTTATGCGTAGTGAAACAACCCGCATGCATCACTTAGTTGAAGATTTGCTGACCTTGTCGCAACTCGAAAGCGGACCGAGGTTGTTGGATGTGAGCACGGTAAACGTTGTCGACCTGGTTCGTGACTTAGAGCAGGAAGCCAACCAATTGTCGCTCGGGAAACATCAAATCAGCGGTGAAATACGTATTCACACGCAGTTGCGCGCGAGCCTGAACGAACTGCGCAGCGCGTTCGGTAACTTGGTCAGTAACGCCGTGCGCTACACACCCGCCGGCGGTAAAATCGTGTTGACCTGGGCAAACCAAGGCGACTTGCCCGCGTTCGCCGTAACAGATACGGGGCCCGGTATCGCGGGCGAGCACATTGCCCGGCTTACCGAACGTTTCTATCGCGTCGATCGCAGCCGTTCGCGCGAAAGCGGGGGCACCGGTCTCGGCCTCGCGATTGTCAAACACATACTCAACCGTCATCAAGCCCAACTAGACATCACCAGCGAACTAGGGAAAGGTAGCCGCTTCGCTGCCATTTTCCCTGCCGAGCGCGTCGTGGTGGCCGAACCGGACCACGCATCCGCTGAGTCTGCGATGCGGTAACCACTGCTGTGGCTGCACCCTGGTAAAATAGTACTAATCGTTACCTTAAACTCCCTATGATCGGTATTTTGGTCGTTGCCCACAAACCCGTGGCCAGCAGCTTCGGAATGGCTGTTCGCCACGTGCTGGGGACTACCCCGCCGCAGTTGGCGTGGTTGGACGTGGATAGCGATGACGACCCGGTCGCCGTGTTGCAACGGGCGCGCGAATTGATTGAGGGACTTGATTCAGGTAGCGGCGTATTGGTGTGCTGCGATATTTGCGGCGCGACGCCGAGCAATGCTGCGACCCAGTTGAGCGAACCGGGTAAGGTCCATGTGTTAAGTGGGCTTAATTTGCCGATGTTGCTGCGAGCGGTTAACTATCGCAATGCGTCTTTGGAGGAGTCGACAGATAAGGCCTTCGCCGGTGGCACGGGCGGGGTGATGAGAATGGAACGGGATGATGCTGCAAAATAAGATCGAAGTTATCAATAAGCTGGGCCTGCACGCGCGCGCCTCGGCAAAGTTGACGCAACTTGCCGGACAATTTAAGAGCGAGGTTTGGTTGACGCGACAAGGGCGCCGGGTCAATGCCAAAAGCATTATGGGGGTGATGATGCTCGCCGCGGCTAAGGGAGCTCACGTTGAGATCGAGACCAATGGCGCCGACGAAGAAGCAGCGATGCAGGCGCTGAGCCACTTGATCCAAGACAAATTCGGAGAAGGCGAGTGAATCGGATAAACGAACGACTCAAGGCATCGTTGGCTTTCCGGTTCGCGCCCCCCTCCCGTCTACGATGAGTTTCGCGCTCCACGGCGTGGCCGTTTCCGGCGGGATCGCAATCGGCCGCGCCCATTTGCTCGCCCACGGCATCGAGGAGGTGACTCATTATGCTATCGCCGAAAGCGACATCGATCAGGAGATCCAACGCTTCGATGCGGCCGTGGCAGTTGTCCGCGAGGAACTCCAGTCGCTGCAACGCGCCGCCCCGGTGGGAGCGCCGGACGAACTCAACGCGTTTTTGAATCTGCATTTGATGATTCTGAACGATGAGACACTCACCGAAACACCGCGTACGCTGATCAAGCAACAACACTGTAACGCCGAGTGGGCGCTCAAACAACAGACCGATGCGCTGTTCGACGAATTCGAGGCGATCGAGGATGCATATCTGCGGGAACGCTGGGCGGACGTCATGCAGGTTGCGGAGCGGGTGCTTAAGGTATTGCTCGGTCGCTCAAAGTCGGTGCGCTTCCCAGCCAATGCCAATGGGCGCATTCTTGTGGCCCACGATCTAAGCCCGACCGACGTCATACTATTTAAGCAGCAACAGTTCGCCGCCTTCATCACCGACCTGGGAGGTGCTACTTCTCACACGGCCATTCTGGCCCGCAGCTTAAATATTCCGTCCATCGTTGCCCTGCATCACGCGTGGAAGTTGATCCGGGAAAACGAGGTGTTGATTATCGATGGCACCCAGGGCGTCGTGCTGGTCAATCCGGACGATCTGATCGTCAACGAGTATAAGCTCAAGCAAAATCAGTGGGCGCTTGAACGGCAGAAACTCAGCCGTCTGCGCGCGACGCCATCGGTTACGATCGATGGGACGACCATTGAGCTGCAAGCGAATATCGAACTCCCCGACGACCTCGATGCCGTGAATCAATGCGGCGCAACGGGAATCGGATTATTCCGCAGCGAATTCCTGTTTCTCGGCCGCGCGGAATTACCTGGCGAGGACGAGCAATTCGAAGCCTATCGTACGGTCGCCGCCGCGATGGAATCTCGACCCGTAACAATCCGCACCTTGGACGTCGGCGGCGATAAGAGTCTCGATGGCGTGGAAGACATGGGAATTAACCCGGCGTTGGGGCTGCGGGCGATTCGTTACTGTCTCGCCGAACCGCAACTTTTCCTCACGCAATTAAGAGCTATTCTGCGCGCGTCCCATTACGGCAAAATACAAATCTTGATCCCGATGCTGTCATCTGCGCTGGAAATCGTCCAGGCCATCGATATGGTTAAAACGGCGCAAGAACAACTGCGCGACGCGAATATTCCCTACGATCCCGCAGTGCCTATCGGCGGCATGATCGAAGTGCCTGCC
>JALYOK010000458.1 GCA_030856925.1 Pseudomonadota bacterium | reverse complement strand
CTAGTGTAGTGCGCCATAATTAACAGAACATAAAAATGCGTCTTTTTCCGTCTGGGCGGCTGGCCTCGGGCCACTTCGTTGCTCGTCGTTGCATAGAGCCCGCTATGCGGCCTCCTCGCGCCTCGCCAGACGAAAAAATCCATCATTTTTATTTGTCCCGTTAATCATGGCGCACTACACTAGGAGCCTGTAGGACTTAAAGAATCGTAGCGAAAAAGGTGCTGAGCGAGGACAGATTTTGACGATTTCGCCGGGCAATAGTGGTTCTATTGCCCAAGCAAGCGGCGAAATACGGGGTAGGCTAGGGCCATGGACCGCTGCGCACCTTTTGCAGCCGATTTCCTTTAAGTCCGACAGGATCCTAGGTTAAACTAACTAAAAATTGTTTGGACTCAGGGTGTCCACATTCACCATACCCTGCGTTTCATGCAGTCGCAGGTCCCGCTTAGGAGGAACAACCACCGAAACCCGTTTTGATAAAATCGAAGGCTTATCCATGTCTCCACTCGAATCCGAATCTATTGAAATCATCCGCGAAGCAGTGGCGAGCGCTCGCAACCCGGTGATGATGTACTCCATCGGCAAGGATTCGTCGGTCATGCTACACCTCGCGCGGAAAGCCTTCTATCCTGCGCGCCCGCCGTTCCCGCTACTGCATGTGGACACCGGCTGGAAGTTCCGGGCCATGTATGCGCACCGCGCTCGCATGGTGGCCGAAAGCGGCATGCAGCTCATCACGCACACCAACCCTGAGGGCCTAGCTTCCGGCGTCGGCCCCTTCACCCACGGCAGCAGCTATCATACCGACGTGATGAAAACTCAAGCCTTAAAACAGGTGTTGGATGCGCAGGGCTTTGACGCAGTGTTTGGCGGCGCCCGGCGCGACGAAGAAAAAAGCCGGGCAAAGGAGCGCGTATTCTCTTTTCGCGCCCCTGGCCATCGCTGGAATCCCAAGGCGCAGCGTCCGGAGCTTTGGAATCTCTACAACACTCATATCCAGCACGACGAAACGATCCGGGTGTTTCCTATCAGCAATTGGACCGAGCTTGACATCTGGCAATATATCCATCACGAGAATATCCCCATTGTGCCGCTCTACCTGGCCGCCGAGCGCCCGGTGGTGCGCCGCAATGGGCAGTGGATCATGGTGGACGACGAGCGCTTCGCGCCGGCGCCGGACGAAAAGGTGGTGATGAAACAAGTGCGCTTTCGCACCCTGGGCTGTTGGCCGCTGACTGCGGCGATAGAAAGCGATGCCGACACGCTTGAAGCCGTGATCGCCGAGACTTTCAACGCCCGCAGTTCCGAGCGGCAGGGTCGGTTGATTGATTCGGATGTGCCCGGCTCAATGGAAAAGAAAAAGCAGGAGGGATACTTTTGATGACCGCCTTGCACTCCCAAGACATTGCCGGCTTTCTTCAATCCCAGCGCAGTAAGGAAGTATTGCGGTTTATCACCTGCGGCAGCGTGGACGACGGCAAGAGCACCTTGATCGGTCGCCTGCTTTACGAGAGCAAAAGCATTTTTGACGACCAGCTCCAAGCGCTCGAGAGCGATTCGCGCCAGTATGGAACCCAGGGTGAGAAGATCGACTTGGCGTTGCTGGTCGATGGTCTACAGGCCGAGCGCGAGCAGGGCATCACCATCGACGTCGCCTATCGGTTCTTCGCCACCGACCGGCGCCGCTTTATCGTCGCCGACACGCCGGGGCACGAGCAATACACTCGCAACATGGCGACCGGCGCCTCGACTGCCGATCTGGCGGTGATCCTGATCGACGCGCGCAAGGGGGTGCTGACGCAAACCCGCCGCCACAGCCGCATCGTCTCGATGATGGGCATTCGCCACGTAGTGTTGGCGGTAAACAAGATGGACTTGGTCGGCTTTGACGAGGCCTTGTTCCATGCCATCGTGGCCGATTATCAAAGCTTTGCCGCGGACTTTGAGTTCACTGGCATTCAGGCTATCCCGGTCTCCGGGCTGGATGGCGACAACGTGTTCCTGGTTAGCGCGCGTACCCCTTGGTACGCCGGGCCGAGTCTGATGGCTTACTTAGACTCAGTGAAACTGACCGATACCGGAGGACGCCGGGAATTCCGTATGCCGGTACAGTGGGTGAATCGCCCCAACCTGGACTTTCGCGGCCTTTGCGGTCGAGTGGCCGAAGGCGCAGTGAGCCCCGGCGACACAGTGAGGGTGCTCCCATCGGGAGTGCAAACGAAGGTGAGGGTCGTCATCGCAGGTTTTGAAGAGGTGGACCGTGCGCAGGCCGGGGATGCCATCACGTTAACGCTGGCCGACGAAGTGGACGCGAGCCGAGGCGACGTGCTGGTGGCCGCGGGCGCACCCCCCGAGGTGGCGGATCAGTTCGAGGCCAAACTGCTGTGGATGAGCGAGCATCCGATGTTGCCCGGGCGCCAGTACACGATGAAGCTCGCCTGCAAAGAGGTGACCGCCACTGTCACCGAGATCAAGTATCGCGAGGACGTAAACACAGGCGCGCACCTGGCCGCCAAGACCTTGGCGCTAAACGAGATTGCCACCGTCAATCTTTCTACCAGCGCACCGCTCGTATTCGAGCCCTACCGCGCCAGCCGCGCGCTTGGCGCCTTTGTACTAATAGATAAGCTCACATTTGAGACCGTGGGCGCGGGCATGATCGATTTTGCGCTGCGCCGTGCCAGCAACCTCCATTGGCAGGCACTGGAGATTAACAGCAGCGCCCGCGCAAAGCTTAAGCACCAGACGCCCAAGTGCATCTGGTTTACGGGGTTGTCGGGTTCCGGCAAGTCGACCATCGCCAATCTGTTGGAGAAACGCCTTCACGCTGAGGGAAAGCACACCTACTTACTCGACGGCGACAACGTTCGCCATGGGCTAAATCGCGACCTCGGTTTCATCGAAGCAGACCGTGTGGAAAATATCCGCCGCGTGGCGGAAGTGGCCCGGCTCATGGTGGATGCGGGCTTGATCGTACTGGTAAGCTTCATTTCGCCCTTCCGCAGCGATCGCCGCATGGCGCGCGGCTTGTTTGCTGAAGGGGAGTTCGTCGAAGTTTTCGTTGACACCTCGCTGCACGAATGCGAGCGGCGTGACGTGAAGGGACTATATGCCAAGGCCAGGAGAGGAGAGTTGCAAAACTTTACCGGCATCGACAGTCCTTATGAGACGCCAGAGGCCCCTGAAACGCACTTGCACACGGATCAGGAACTGCCCGAAGTCTGTGTCGGAAAGATTCTTTTGGCGCTGAACTAGAGCGCATTTCTGATTCACTGCCCCCTCGGCAGGGGGTGTGCTGTCGCCTCGTGTTCGGTATCGTTCAAGCGTCGGAATGGTGTCGGGTATTTGACTCGCACCTGTAACACGCCGACGTCGGTCCGTCGCAACGCGCGACGGTATGTTCACCCCCTTTAAGGAGAAATGATCATGTTGGAATTATTAAATGCAGTGCAAGCGGCCGGCCCGGTCCCCCTGCAGGAAGATGAAATCAATGCAGTGGCGGGTGCGGTGTCGATCTATGTCGATGGCGTTTATTGGGGCGAAGGAAAGTTCGACTATTGGCCTTGGCCGGGAGGACGGTCGAGCACCGGCGCCCCGGTTGTCTTTAAGTAGAATAAGTGTAGCCCGGAGGAAGCGGAGCGATTCCCGGGGGAAGATTCCCGGATTTCATTTCGTTTCATCCGGGTTACACTATGCCGGCGCCGAGAAATTCGATGTTCTGCGGCGGATGAGTCGCCACAACGAAATCACCTCTGCGGCGCGGACGGCGTAAAGCGGATCGGTCCTATCGGCGGCACGCGGATGACTGGGGCGGATCTCCGTTCGACCCGCGACGTCTAGTCCTGAATTCTCAAACATAGAAAGCAGCTCAGTACGGGAGCGCAGGCCCACGTGCTCGGCAAAATCGGATAACAGTAGCCAGCCTTCTCCGTCGTGCTCGAGATGCGCCGCTAGCCCGCTTAAGAATCCGCGCAGCATGCGGCTGTCGGGATCGTAGACCGCATGCTCGAGCGGCGAACTCGGCCGCGCCGGCACCCACGGCGGATTACAGACAACGAGCGATGCTCGTCCTTCAGGGAAAAGATCGGCCTGTACCACTTCGACCTGGCCGGAGAAACCAAGCCGTGCGAGATTATCGCGGGCGCAAATCAGCGCCCGCGGATCCTGATCGGTTGCGATAATACGCTGGAAGCCTCGCCGGGCGAGCACGGCCGCTAACACGCCGGTTCCGGCGCCGATGTCGAACGCTAACGTTGATGCCGGCAACGGCGTCTCATTCACCAACTGAATATAATCGGCGCGCACCGGCGCAAACACGCCATAATGTGGATGGATGCGGCCGCCGGCGGCGGCAATCTCGATGCCCTTTTTGCGCCACTCGTGCGCACCGATCATGCCTAGTAACTCTCGCAGCGACGCGACGAAAGGCCCGTCGGCCGGACCGTAAGCCTCCGCGCATGCCTGCCTCACGTCGGGCGCCCGGCGCAGATCGATGCGATACTTGTCCTCGAAGTAGAGCAGCAGCATCCCCAACGTACGGGCGCGCTGCGCTTGGGCTTGGCGATACAGATTGAACGTGTCGTGTGGCGATGCGCCAAGCGCGACCGTTTTGTGGTCGACGCGGCGCGCGAGTGCTTGCAACAGTTGCCGCGCGTTCTGAAAATCACCGCGCCACAGCATCGCCCTGCCCTCGCAGGCGAAGCGATACGCATTGTCGGCGCTCATGCGATCGTCGCCAATGACCACGCGCTGCGGCGGAGGTACGCCGCTTTCTGAGCGCCATCGGGCGGAACGCGGCTCGCCCGCCTCGGTCCAGTGAATAGTTGGGTGTTCGATCCGGCTAAGCGGTTCCACCCACGGTCAAAGCATCGATCTTCAACGTCGGCTGGCCAACCCCGACGGGTACGCTCTGACCGTCTTTGCCGCAGGTGCCCACCCCCGCGTCCAACGCCATGTCGTTGCCGATCATGGAGACTCGCGTCAGCACGTCCGGACCATTGCCGATGAGCGTTGCGCCTTTCACCGGATAGGTGACTTTGCCGTTTTCGATCATGTAGGCTTCCGCGGCGGAGAAGACGAACTTACCGCTGGTGATATCCACTTGTCCGCCGCCGAAGTTAACGGCATAAAGGCCATGTTTCACCGACGCAATAATCTCCTGCGGGTCTTTGTCGCCATTGACCATATAGGTGTTGGTCATGCGCGGCATCGGGATGTGGGCGAATGATTCGCGCCGGCCATTGCCGGTAACCGGCATGCCCATGAGCCGCGCGTTGAGGCTGTCTTGGATGTAGCCTTTGAGAATGCCGTTTTCGATCAGCGTAGTGCGCTGCGTCTGGTTGCCTTCGTCGTCGATGTTGAGCGAGCCCCGCCGCTCGGGAATGGTGCCGTCATCCAATACAGTGACGCCGGGCGCGGCGACTCGCTCGCCGATACGGCCGGAGAAGGCCGAACTGCCTTTGCGGTTGAAATCGCCTTCCAACCCATGGCCAATGGCTTCGTGCAGCAAGATGCCGGGCCACCCATTGCCGAGCACGACCGTCATGGTTCCGGCGGGCGCCGCCTGGGCTTTAAGATTGGTGGTTGCTTGGTGCACCGCTTGTTTGGCATAGTTCTGCAGCACCTCGTCGGTAAAATAGCTATAGTCGAAGCGGCCGCCGCCACCGGCGGAACCTTGCTCGCGATTGTCGCCTTCCTCGGCGATGACTTGCACCGAAACACGCGTCAACGGCCGCACATCGGCCGCCATCAAACCGTCGCTGCGCGCGACCAGAATGACGTCGAATTCCGCCGCGACTCCCGCCATGACTTGGGTGACACGCGGATCGAGATCGCGGGCGTATTTCTCCAGCTTCTCTAACAGTCGAACTTTTTCGTCATCGGACAAACTGGCAATGGGATCTTGCGGCGCGTAAAGCTTGCGCGGATTGCCCGATTGCGCGACCGGTAATTTGCCGTCGCCGCCGGATGCGGCGATAGCTCGCGTTGCCGAGGCGGCTGCTGTGAGAGCGTTGAGATGAATCTCGTCGGAGTAAGCGAATGCCGTTTTCTCGCCGCTCACGGCGCGCACGCCCACGCCCTGATCGATGTTGAAACTACCACTTTTCACCTTGCCTTCTTCCAGGCTCCAGCCCTCCGTGCGGGTGTACTGAAAATACAGATCGGCATAGTCCACCGAATGAGTCATGATCTGGCCAAACACGCGGTTGACCGCATTGCGATCAAGATCGTAGGGCGCCAGGAGATATTGATTGGCGGTATTGAACAGAGCAGTTTCTGTCATAAAGTTTCCAAGAAAGAGGATTCGAAATGCTGTAAGTTCCACATTATACCCGACGGCCCAACAGCCAATTCCGGTGCGGTCTTCAAGCCATGCATTACCAAGAGCCAATAACCAAGCGACCCTTGGCAATCCAAAATCCTAGCCCCTAAATCCTAGACCCTAAATCCTAGACCCTAGCCCCTAGATCCTAACAATGGTTCGATGTCCCAGCGCAGGCAAGCTCTTGCGCAGGCTTGCCTGGTAACTCGGATTCATACCGGCAATCACGATACCGGAACCGCGCGACAGTCTATCCATCACCACGCCCCAGGGATCGACGATCATGGTATCGCCATGGGTCTCACGCCCCGAGCGATGATATCCACCCTGCGCCGGGGCGATCACATAGGCGATATTTTCGATGGCGCGGGCGCGGATCAGCGCCTCCCAGTGGGCGCGCCCGGTGGTCTCCGTGAATGCCGATGGCACGGCGATGATGTCGACTTGTTTCATGGCGCGATACAACTCGGGAAAGCGCAAGTCGTAACAGATCGACATGCCGAGCTTGCCAAACGGCGTATCGACCACGACCACCTTGTCGCCGGGCTCGATGGTCTTGGACTCATTGAATTTCTCTTGTTTCATGTCAAGGCCGAACAGATGGATCTTGTCGTAGCGCGCCACGCACTTGCCTTGGTCGTCATAAAGCAGCGATGTGTTGCGAACTTTATCGGCCACGCTGGCCTCGATGGGAATCGAGCCGGCGATGATCCAAATCTTATGGCGCTTCGCCGCGCTGGCTAAGAAATCCTGGATTGGGCCTATGCCCGGTTTTTCGCGGGCGGCAACTTTATCCGTGTCTTTGTTGCCCATCAACGCCCAATGTTCCGGCAACGCCACGAGGCTTGCGCCCTGGATCGCCGCGGTTTCGATTAGGCGGTCCGCTTCCGCGATGTTGCCCTCGACCACGGGGCCGGAGGCCATTTGAATGGCGGCGATGCGGAATATTCCACGTATTGGTTTGGCTTTGCCGAAACCGGAGTTGGCATTTTTGCCAGTGAGTTTTTTTGGTGTCGTAGTCATCTGCGGATAATTCTTTCTGGCTGTTTGGGGCGCGGGACCTTGGCCACGACCGGATCGTTCCACTTGCAGGTTATTTTGTACTCGTAGGTGAACATTTTGTCGAGCGGATTCTGCAATAGTTTTTGCAGAAGATATGCGCCGATTCCGATCACCGGCCCGCCGGCGATGCCGCCGGCAACGGCAAACGTTTCCGCCAGGCTGGGAATGACTTTTACTTTCAAGTTCTGGCTCTCGGTGCGCGCGTCGGCAGACCCTTGTATGATGACGCCCGCCGAGGAACCGCGCATGAAAAAATCCTCGGTCTGCATTTCTCCCAGATCCATCTTCACCGTTGCGGAGATATCGTCGAACGCGAAGCCACCGCTGAAGATATCACGAAAGTCGAGCGAGATTCGTTTCGGCAATGCTTGCAAACTGATGAGTCCGAGCAACTTACCCACGCCCGGTTCAACTTTCAGAAATTGACCGGACTTCGCGGCCAGCGTGAAATTGCCGCTTAAGCTCTCTGGATCGAGCGCATAGGGATCGCCGCGCCACGACACGCGCCCCAGGATTTCGGCGCTTCCGCGTTTGACGGCGCCGGGATAACCCATATTGCCGAGGAATTTGCCGAGATCGCTGACTTTGAGATTTACATTCATCGCGGTTTGCGGCTGATCCAACCAACCCTGCCAGACTCCATCGGCGGTGAACACACCCGCAGGACTGGACAGGCGCACCCGCTGCATGGACCAATCTTGGCCTTCTTGGCTGGCGAGCAATTCCAGCCTGCCGAGCTTGCGCTCGCCGATTTGGAAATTGTCGGCCACGATATCCATCGACGGCAATCGTCCGACGTTGCTGGGCTCGCGACGAACGTTGGGTTGGTTAGCCGGTGGGGGATTCTCCGCCGGCAGCGCCAGTTGACTGAAGCGCGCCATGATTCTACCCGCGCCGTCGGGTTGCCACAGTGCGGTGCCGCGCACGTTGGCGCCATCGAGGCCAATAAGCCACTGGGTCCTGCCTTGTTCTGCCTTGATCTGAAAATTGACGAAGCCGCGGTTGAAAAGGTTCATCTTGGCTACAGTCAAATCGACGCCGCCGGGCGCGATGCGCGCGGCGCCTTTCTTTCCGGCGCCAGTGCCTCCCGACCTGCGCTTCAATAGGCGGCGCCAACCGTCGGCATCCAAACTCGCTATTGTTCCCACCAGCCAGACGCCATCCCGCGATAGGGCAGGCGCCGGGCCGCCGAACATGATTTCGGCGCGCGGCACGTCGCGTTTACCGTCCTCGTCTTCCCGTAGCAATAACTGAGCGTTGATCTGATCCGCAAGCTTGATTTGCCAGCGCTCTTGCTTGGCATCGAGGTTTTGGATATCGATGCGGGACGGCCAGGATTCACTCGCGGTTTTCGCCATGGGGCGTGGCAGATTGGAAGTCAAACCGCGCAAGTCAGTCTCGATTTGGCCGCTATATTTTTTGCCGCGCACTTGAAACTGTCCGGTCCACAGGCTGGCGCCGGATAAATCGTCGAACCAAGGTTGCGGGGAAATCTGTCGCATCATTTTCGGCGTCAGCGACCCCTTGGCGCGCACGTCCCAATCGTCGCCGCTGCGGTTTATGAAGCTCAGTTCGATCGGCTCGCCATAGAGTTTGCTTGTGGCATCGATACCGATTTCGCTCTTGTCGTCCTTGAGTTTGATCTTGGTTTTCCACTCGGCGGTCTTGGCAAAATCTTTGAGTATCGCGAGCTTGAGATCTTTTTCGAGCATCGCGGTTTCCACGCTGCCGCTACCCTCGAGCGTGGTGGCGCCGTCTTGTGTGGTGGTGATTTGAAACTGCGCCGGATTACCCAGCACCTTGGTGCTGGCATTGGCGCGCAGTTGCGTTTTGTCACCCTGAACGGTCACTACGCCGGTCCAACTCGCGTTGGCGGTTACATATTTCATCGCACCGGCATCGAAGTGCTGTTTCATCCCCGCTAAAGTGGCCTCGCCTTGGCCTTCGATGTGTAACGTCCCGTCCTTGTCATTGGTGATGTTGAGTTTCGCCGGCCCGCCGAGCAAGGTTCCCGTGGCGCCGATCTTGATGCTGGTTGCGCCGTTTTGAACTTGGATCAAGCCCGCCCAGTCGCCGCTGCCGCTGAAATATTGAATGGCGGGATTTTTGAATTGTTTCGATACTCCTTCGGCCGTGGCTTTGCCGTTGACGTTGATGGTTATTTTGTAATTCTTGTCGGTCGTGATCGTCGCTTGGCCCGGGCCACCCAACACCTCGCCTTGGAGCTGTTTGGCCCCTATCCCGCGCTCGGAAAACAGCAGCGACCCGGTAATACTATTCAGGTCCGGAATAACCTTTTGCATGTCTGTAAGCTGGCCATTTGTAAACTGCCACTCTCCCGCAACACGGGTTTCGGGCAAGCGGGCCAGCGGAATGCTCAACTTGAGATCCAGTTTGCTGTTGCCCTTGCCGGCGAAGCGATCGGTATTGCCCCGAATGATCTTGCGCACGCCGCTCTCGGCGATATAGCGCAGGCCGTCCTGCACACTGGTGTCGCCGTTCAGTTCCATTTCGACTACCGGATCGTGGTGCGCCAAATCGGCAATCCGAACGCGACCCCGCTTGATCTTGCTCTGAAAAACGCGTCCATTGTTGCCGACGACATCCATGGTGATGCCTCGAAAAATCAGTCGCGCCTTGATATCTTCAATCTTGGGCCACTCGGGCACCGGGCGGACAACGCCGTCATAAGCATCGGCGACGACTTCGAAAATTCCGCCTTTATCGTCGGCGAACGGAAAATCGTAAAGATTGCCTTTAAGTTTGAACGAGCCGCTGTCAGATTTGCCCGCGATTAAAGAGAACTTCAACCATTCCCGCACCCTGTCGGGAACGATCTTAGGCACATAGCGCCAAACACCCCGCGCGTCGCCCCGTAACAGTTTACCGCTGACATCCGCCCATCCCGGTGTGCCGGCCAGCGAGCGATAGCGCCCGGCTAAACTTATGGCGCCGTCGCTGTTCGCGAAGGCAGCCTTGGCGACGGTGAGGTCAACGCCGTCCTTGGTGGTTTTCCAACTGGCGTCCGCCGTTAGCGTATCGAACACGAGGGGCGCAATGAACATGGTCGGTGCGCGATAGGTCACCGCCTTGCTGTCCACGATCAGCCCGCCGCCGTCTTGATTGGCGTTGATCTCGCCACTTAAGCCGGAGAACCCAGGTATACGATCGTGGGGCGCCAACGCAAGGTTCTGGAATTGACCTTTAAGCTGGTACTGACTCAGCGCCGCGTTGCTTCGTGCCCACCCGACGACGAAATCCTTCAATCGACCCGCCGGCGCGAATTGACGCAATTGCATGCGCACATCTTCCGGCAGCGGGATGCTTTGAAGGACGACCAAAAGTCCCGTCAGGTCGATTTGCTTGGTGGTGATTTCTCCCCGTTCCGGTTGCTTTTCACCGGCGGGACGGAACACGATCTTCGCATCCCCCGGCCGCCACGGCTGTCGGGTATCGGCCCATTTAACGGCCAGGTTTTCGGTCGTGACTTCGAAGCCCGGCGCCAGATCTTTGAGGCCAACCTTGCCGGTCACTTCGGCTAGCGCCAGTTCGGCAACGTTAGGATTAAATTGTGCGCGGACGTCTTTGAGGGTCAGATCGGCGATCACTCCTACCTGTCCTTGGCCGTCGCCGGTAAATACCAGCTTCAAGGCGCCGGAACCCTGGCGGAGCTCTTCCGGGATCGGCAAGAAATGCCGCAAGGTCTT
Source organism: Pseudomonadota bacterium (assembly GCA_030856925.1). Lineage (GTDB taxonomy): Bacteria > Pseudomonadota > Gammaproteobacteria > Burkholderiales > JALYOK01 > JALYOK01. Next base: position 2,861 of record JALYOK010000458.1, on the reverse strand, counting down.
AAGGTCGACATCGTTGAGTATCGTATGAATATGGCCGCTCCAGCGGCGCCACTGCGAAACAGTTCTTCCGCGTACGCTGCCTTGCACAACCACCGGACTCGCAATGTCGCTCGGAGGACGCGCCGTGAGGCCGAAGCTGTGCAGGCTGCCGCGATTTTCCAGACGGAAACCCAAATCCGTCAACATCAGAATCGTGTCGCTCAGCATGGCGTCTTGCCAAGACAGGGTCGCGTTATTGATAACTAGGCTGTGCTGCTGCAACAACCAGTCGGCAAAAACTGTGTCTTGGGTCGGCTCACCTTGAGGTAACTCGATTCCTGCCAGAAAGAACTTACCGGCCTTATCACGCCGCAACGCGAAGGTGGGGCGGTCGATTTCCAGACGGTAGAATTCGATCGAGCCGTGCAGCAACGACCACCAAGACAGCACGCCGTAAATGCGATCGAGTTTCAGCGCGGGGCGGTTGCCATGATCGTACACTTGCACCTGCTTGAGCTGTAAGGTTGGACGAACCCCTTCCCACGCGCCCTCGACCGACTGGATGGTGATGGGTGTTCCGGCGGTAGCGGAAAGGAGCGCGGCGATTTGGTTGCGGTATTCTGACGCGTGAGGAACGATCCAATAGCGCAACACCAATCCGACTGCGATTGGGCCAAGCACAGCAAGCATAAGGAGGGACAGAAGGATGCGCCGAAACCAGCGGCGGCTCAAACTATGCATTCTTTCAGGCGAAATTTTTTCGGATGATACCAGGTTATGATAGGTTCCTTGACCGGCAGCGGTGGATCGCTTACGTATAGGTCGGGAAGTCGGAAATTCATTGAGTACTTTAAACGAAAATCATATGGTATTAAACGCTTTTATCTGGAATTAAGACTACGCCAGTTTTTCCTCATGACTGAGCCGTTCTCCGTGGTAGCGCAATTGCGCGCCTTTAGCCGTTACGCCAATCGCTTATTGAATGGCAAGCCGGAATTTGAGTTTCAACTATTGGCAGACTGCGGCGAGCCATTCTCGCGTGCCGAAATGGAAGTATTTTTGCGCTCCGAGTTGGTGCGAGCGCCGGCCGAACTCAAGGACTGCTTGCGGCGTTTGCGTCAATCGGTGTGGTTGCGCACCGCGGCGCGGGATTTGGCGGGTACAGCGGATCTTGCGGAAGTGATGAGCACCATCACTGCGCTTGCGGAAATCAGCATCGCCGCGGCGCAGACCGACGCCGAGGCAGCACTTCAGAAACGCTACGGGTTACCGGTCGGCGACGAGACGGGCGCGCCGCAACAATTGATGGTGGTCGCCATGGGTAAGCTGGGTGGTCATGAGCTCAACGTGTCGTCTGACATCGATTTGATTTTTGTCTATCCCGAAGAGGGCGACACAGACGGCCCGCGCCGCATCAGCAATCATGAATTCTTCGCCCTTCTGGGCAAAGCCTTGATCGCCACCCTTGCGGAGATTACCGGCCTGGGATTCGTTTTCCGTGTCGATATGCGCCTGCGTCCCTATGGAGACAGCGGCGCATTGGCGATCAGCCTGCCGGCTTTGGAGGCTTATTTTATCACCCAGGGCCGGCCGTGGGAGCGCTACGCGTGGATCAAGGCGCGGCCGATTACCGGCACGCGCCAGGCTGATTTGTCGGAATTGATTCGACCCTTTGTATTCCGGCGTTATCTCGACTTTGGCGCCGTCGCGCAGCTTCGTGAGCTGCACGGCCAGATTCGCAGCGAAGTGATGCGTCGTGATCGCGTCAACGACATCAAGCTCGGCCCCGGCGGAATACGCGAGATCGAATTTCTCGCCCAGGTATTCCAGCTCATACGCGGCGGCCGCGAATCGCGGTTGCAAGGGCATTCCACCCTCGCGACCCTCGGCCATTTGGCGGAACTCAAGCTCCTTTCCGCAGACAATACCCGCGCGCTCACCGAGAGCTATTCTTTTCTGCGAAACCTGGAACATCGGTTGCAGTATTTGGACGATGCCCAAACGCAAACGCTGCCTATGGCAATCGAAGATCAAATGCGCTTGGCTCTGGCCATGGGCCTATCGAGTTACGCCGAGTTCGTGACCGTTCTGGATCAGCACCGCGGCCAAGTTACCCGCCAGTTCGAGGCAATGTTCGGGTTGGAGGCAGGAGAACGGGATGGTCAGACTGCTTTACTTTGGCGAGGACATCTCGCAGAAGCCGCAGCCCTTGATCGGTTATCCGCTATCGGGTTCCAAAACTCGGCGAAGGTGTTAGAACGCTTGACGGCAATTCGCCGCGGCGCGCGTTATCGGCAGCTTCCGGAGCCGAGCCGGGCGCGCTTCGATGCCCTGGCGCCGGTGTTGATCGAAACGGCCGGCGGTTTGCAACGTCCGGAAGACACGTTGATTCGAACGCTCGATCTATTGGAGACGGTTAGCCGCCGCGAAACTTATCTCGCGTTATTGCTTGAAAACCGCAGCACGCTCAAAAAGGTCAGCGAACTCGCGTCCGCGAGCGGCTGGGCGGTGAAGTATCTCGCCCAACATCCGATTTTGCTCGACGAGCTGTTGGATCATCGCGAATTAGGCGCGACGCCCGACTGGGCCGAACTTAGACGTTCCCTACGACAAGATTGTAGCCACCAGCCCAATAATACGGAACGGCAATGGGAGCTGCTACGGCATTTCAAACAGGCGCAAGTGTTCCGCCTGATTGCCCAAGACATCGCCGGGCAACTTCCGCTTGAGAAATTGTCCGACCATTTAAGCGATCTGGCCGATTGCATACTCGATGTGATCTTGGAATCGGCTTGGTGCGGCCTCAAGGTCAAGCATACGGACCGGCCGCAATTTTGCGTGGTCGGTTACGGCAAGCTGGGCGGCAAGGAGCTCGGCTACGG
>JALYOK010000399.1 GCA_030856925.1 Pseudomonadota bacterium | reverse complement strand
TGACCACACGGAGGGCAATGCCGGTCATTCCCACGGCCTCGGGGACAAAATGATCATTCACGAGCAACACGGCATGGCCAAGGCGCGAGCGGCGCTGGAGGCGATGAATTACACCGTGGAGAAAGTCTCTCTGCTCAAGGGCGGCAGCAGCTTGACCGAATGCGCGTTGCTCGTCGTCGCAGGCCCTAAGAGCGCGTTGCTGCCAAAGGAAATCGAGGCGATCGGCAAGTATGTCGATGACGGTCACAACGCCATTTTCATGCTCGATCCCTTCGTTGAAACGGGATTGGAACCCTTGCTGCAACAATTCGGCGTCGTCACCAATAACGACATCGTCATCGACACTGCGAGCCATTTCTGGGCAGATCCTTCCGCCCCCGCAGTCACCGAGTATAGCCGCCATCAGATCACCGACCGGTTACCGCTGACTTTTTTTCCAGGTGTCCGATCGCTGTCTCCGACGCGCCAGCAACCGCCGGGCGTATCAGTCATGCCGCTCGTCAATTCTTCCAAATCCAGTTTCGGTGAAACCACCGCCAATCGCGCGGAGTTCAATGAGGGACAAGACCTCTCGGGTCCCGCGACGATGATGGTGATCGTCAATCGGCGTCCGGAAACGGCACGTAACGCCGCCTCGATTTTGGCTGAATTGCGCGGCGAGAAAACCACGGAAAAGACCCCCGCCCCCCAATCGTTCAACTTCAAACGCTCGCGCGTCGTCGTCGTCGGTGATTCAGACTTTGCCACCAACTCGTTCTTCCACATCATGGGCAACGGCAATTTGTTCTTGAATACGGTAAATTATCTAGCGTCGAAAGAAAACCTGATCGGTGTCGAGCCGCGCACCTTCGACCGGCCGCGCGTGAACCTCACCAATCGCCAGATGAAGGGCGCATTCTTCTTGTCGGTGGTGCTCATTCCGTTGCTGCTGGCGGTGATCGGGACGGCGGTGTGGTGGCGCCAACGATGAGCATGGCGACGGGCGTCCGCCCGCGCGTAGTCATTATTTGGCTGTTGCTGCTCACGCTGATCGGCGGGATTGTGTTTATCCAATATAAAGACCGCACCGCAACGACTAGCGGCGACAATCCGCTTGCCGACACCCGCATGTTGCTGCCGATGCCAATCGATGATCTGGGCGCGCTCGAGATTTTTTACGCCGGCTCCCTGCATCGCTTCGAGCGCGACGCGTCGGGTGCTTGGTTTTACCACTCGCATGGCGCCGCCAAACCAAACGATCCCGCCCATGCCCATCAGACCGATTCCGCCCAGGCGGAAACGATCAAGACGGCATTTCGAGGCTTGAGCCGCACCCACATGGAACGTGAATTCTCGCGCGGCAACGACGCCGAATATGGCCTCACGGCGCCGGAAATGTTGGTGTTGCTCTATGGAAAAAACACCTCGCAACTGCTGGATAAGTTCACCGTCGGCAGTTTGGCGCCGGATGGTCTCAGCCGGTACGTTCTGTCCAACAACCACTCCAAAGTTATCACCATTGCCAACTACCAAATCGACAACTTGCTGAATCTACTTAAAGCAGTAGGTGTGACGGCGGCGCCGGCCGCAAAATAACTCAATAGCCATCGCTGGGAGCCAAGCGTGGTGCGGCTCGCAAGGCATGCATGCTTGTAAGGCATGCTGGATGCGGCTCGTGGCGGATGCTGCCGTTGGACCCTTGAGATCATTCGTCAGGGATTGTTCGGCGAGTTTAAAATCTTGATTACCCGATCAACGCAAGCCTTGACCACTGCCGCGCCACGATGCCCGAAATCGGCGTGGCAGACATCGATCAACCCAGCTCGTTCCTTTGGGTATTGCGCCAACGCGGACTCGGCTTCAATATCCCGGTCCACGCAAGTCTTTACCCAGGACCAACCCAATTCGTTGCCACGCCGGCAGCGATCGACGATTTGTTTGTGCTGCTCCGGATATTGCAACACAATTGCGCGAGTGGCCTGATTGTCTTTGACGCACCGATCGATCATTTCGCTTCCCCACTCCGCGTTGGAATGATGGCAACCCGTGACGATCTCATCCTCCTCATCGGCCGATGCATCGAAAGGAAGCAATGCCGAGAATGCAACACAAATGAGCGACGCCAAAGGGCGCAAGTAAAGGATCATCGTCTTCTCCTGCTTACGAAAAGCATTCTGGCCACCTCTAATAATTGTCATTTTAAGGCCTGCTCCATCTTTAGTTCGATAAGGTGTCCGCCAAAACTTCGAAGTCCCAAGCGGCGACATACCAGGCGTTGCGTACGAACATATCCTTTACGTATCCTTGTGATTTACGTTCAAAACGCCACGGCGCATTTGATCAAGCTCAATGCTCTCGAACAGCGCCTTGAAGTTGCCCTCGCCAAACCCCTCGTCCCCTTTGCGCTGGATAAACTCGAAGAAAATCGGCCCTAACTGATTCGCGCTAAATATTTGCAGCAGCAGCGCACCCGGTTTGCCGTCGACAAGTATCTTACGCGCCCTCAACGCTTCGATATCCTGGCCGTGGCCGGGTATGCGCTTGTCGATGAGTTCGAAGTAGGTATCGACGGTATCGAGAAGCTGCACGCCACTGGCGCGCAAGGCATCTACAGTCTTCAACAGGTCGCCCGAGCCAAGCGCGATGTGCTGGATGCCCTCGCCCTTATACGTATCGAGATATTCCGTGATCTGCCCAGCGATCTCCGTACCCTCTTCGTTGATCGGAATGCGAATTTTGCCGCAAGGGCTGGTCAGAGCCTTGCTCTTAACGCCGGTGACCTGGCCTTCGATGTCGAAGTACCTTATCTCGCGGAAGTTGAACAGGCGCTCGTAAAAATCCGCCCACTCGACCATGCGACCGCGATGCACGTTATGCGTCAGATGATCGATGTACTGCAGACCGTGGCCCAGCGGGTTCAGCTCAGCGCCGGGCAACGGCTCGAAATCAACGTCGAAGAACCCTATATTGCCGATATCTGCCTCCTTTGCATTGTTCTTGCCACGCCAACGGTCAACGAAGTAGATCAGCGAGTCGCCGATGCCCTTGATCGCCGGAATGTTCAGTTCTCCCGGTCCGCTTTGGCCGGCATAGCCCCACGCACCGAGGGACAACGCTCGTTCATGAGCTTGCTTGGCATCCTGCACCCGAAAGGCGATTGCGCACACACTAGGTCCGTGCAGACG
>JALYOK010000394.1 GCA_030856925.1 Pseudomonadota bacterium | reverse complement strand
GCTGGGGCTAGGACGTTTGCCCGGCGACATCCGCATCGAAAAACCGGGGTCGGGTTTTTATTTTCCAATTACCAGCAGCATTATCATTTCAATCGTGTTGAGCGTATTATTCGCGATCTTTCGGCGCTGATAGACCTAATCGATGCCTGGAGAGCCGCATGGATACGGGGTGGGGGGCTGGCCTAGCAGTTTGTTGAAATTCGATCTTTATGTCCGAAAAGAACTGTTTTTGGGGTATGGAAAATATCGGAAATACAAAACAAATCGTTTGTAGCGCATTCTGAGCAGCCGGTATTTTTAATCGAAGCGAAACATATCGTTTTTCAACAAACTGCTAGGGCCACCTCGGGCCAGTGGCTCTCCGGCACGTTAGGTTGGGCCAATGGCGCGCAATGGTGCGGCCGCGGCGGCTTATGAAGGCAAAATAATCCGCGATTCGTTGCCCGCCATGTCCAACATCAGCGCGTTCAGACGTTTCACGAATCCCGCCGGGTCTTCGATCTGGCCACCCTCCGCAAGCAAAGACTGGTCGAACAAAATGCGGCACCAATCGCCGAAACGTTCCTTGCCCTGTTCCGCTTTAAGTTTTGCAATCAAGGGATGCGCCGGATTGATTTCTAGAATCGGTTTGCTGTTTGGCACTTTTTGGCCGGCAGCTTTCAACATTCGCTCCAAATTTCCCGATAGATCATAGGTGTCGGCAACCACGCAGGCCGGCGAGTCGGTCAGGCGATGGGTAACACGAACGTCTTTCACTTGGGTGTCTAACGTGGACTTGATGTTGGCCAGAAGGTCCTTGAATTCGTCATTGGTTTTTTCTCGCTCTTTCTTTTCCGCCTCATTGGCGAGTGCGCCCAAATCCAGATCGCCCTTGGCGACCGATTGCAATGGTTTGCCTTCGAATTCGGTGAGATGGCTTACAACCCATTCGTCGACTCGATCCGATAACAGCAGAACTTCGATGCCCTTCTTGCGGAAAATTTCCAAATGCGGGCTGTTCTTGGCTGCCGGAAAAGTTTCAGCCGTGACATAGTAGATTTTGTCTTGGCCGTCTTTCATTCGGGCCACGTAATCAGTGAGCGACACGGTTTGTTTCTCGCTATTGTCCAGCGTGGTGGCGAAGCGAATCAGCTTTCCTATTCGCGTCTTATTGGCCTGATCTTCGCCCATGCCTTCTTTAAATACCCGGCCAAATTCCTCCCAGAATTTCGTGAACTGATCTTTCTGGCTTTCGGCTAGATCTTCCAGCAGGCCCAGGACTTTTTTCACGCACCCGGCGCGGATCGCTTCGACGTCTTTGCTCTCCTGCAGTATCTCGCGCGACACGTTGAGCGGCAAATCGTTGGAGTCGATGACGCCGCGGATGAAGCGTAAATAATGGGGCAGCAGATCGCCCTTGTCCTCCATGATGAAGACGCGGCGCACGTAAAGCTTGATGCCGTGGCGCTGCTCGCGATCCCATAGGTCGAACGGCGCTTTGCCGGGAACGTACAGAAGCTCGGTGTATTCTTGCTTGCCCTCGACCCGCGCGTGGGTGTATGCAAGCGGCGCTTCGAAATCGTGGCTGACGTGTTTGTAGAATTCCTCGTACTGTTCCTTAGTGATATCGTTTTTCGAGCGCGCCCACAACGCCGAGGCCTGGTTGACCGCCTCGTCCTCGTCGGTGATTTTCTGTTCTTTTTTGTCCGCGTCCCAGTCTTCTTTTTTCATAAGAATGGGTAAGGTGATGTGGTCGGAATACTTACGCACAATGGTTTTAAGTTGCCAGGAATTGAGCAATTCGTCCTCACCCGCGCGCAGATGCAAAATCACGTCCGTGCCACGAGCCGCTCTGGACGCGGCTTCCAGGGTATAATCTCCTTCGCCGGCGGACTCCCAACGCACGGCCTGATCTTCGCTCGCGCCGGCGCGGCGCGTGATCAGCGTCACTTTGTCGGCGACGATGAATGATGAGTAAAATCCGACACCGAATTGGCCGATCAGATGTGCATCCTTGGCTTGGTCACCGGTCAATTGCCGGAAGAATTCGCGCGTGCCGGATTTGGCGATGGTGCCGATGTTCTGCACCACTTCATCCCGCGACATGCCAATGCCGTTGTCGGAAATGGTGATGGTGCGGGCGGCTTTGTCGACGTCGATGCGAATTTTCAGATCGGGATCGTCACCGAACAACGCTTGATCTTTCATCGCCTCGAAGCGCAGCTTATCGCAGGCGTCCGACGCGTTGGAAATCAATTCGCGCAGAAAAATCTCCTTGTTGCTGTACAAGGAGTGAATCATAAGGTTGAGCAGTTGCTTGACCTCGGCCTGGAAGCCCAGGGTTTCTTTAGTGGTTTCGGTTTGCATGGTTGCTCGCTCGAGTTAAATTTTGCCTGCAGATTGGGCTTAAAGGGCGTGTTTTCAAGGGGGACGCTAAGTGCAAGTCACGCTTTTCCCGGGAGTGCTGGCGCCTGTGCGTCTCGGCATCGGGCAAAACATGGCAAAATAACACATTGGACGCGATAAAAAGGTCAGCATGAAAGCAGTGCTATGTAAATTGTGGGGCGCGCCGGAAACCCTCACCGTCGAAGACATTCCTTCCCTCAGAGCGGGGCCAGGCCAAGTTGTCGTCGGCGTTAAGGCCTGCGGCGTAAACTTTCCTGACACGCTTATCATTCAAGGTAAATATCAGTTCAAGCCGGATATGCCGTTTTCGCCCGGCGGCGAAGTGGCGGGCGAGATCAAGATTGTCGGTGAGGGTGTGAGCGGCGTGAAAGTAGGCGATCGCGTGATCGCTTTCACCGGTTGGGGAGGTTTTGCGGAAGAAGTCGTCACCACACCGGACAAACTTTTACCGATGCCGGCCGGCATGGATTTCGCCATAGCTTCCTCTTTCGTCATGACCTACGGCACGTCGCACCACGCGCTGAAACACCGCGCCGAACTCAAGGCCGGCGAGACGTTATTGGTGCTTGGAGCGGCGGGCGGCGTCGGCTTGGCGGCGGTGCAACTCGGAAAAGTCATGGGCGCGAAAGTCATAGCTGCCGCCTCGAGCGCCGAGAAACTCGCGGTTTGCAAGGCCCACGGCGCCGACGAGTTGATCAATTATTCAACCGAAGACTTGCGCGCGCGCATCAAAGAACTCACCGGCGACAAAGGCGTGGACGTGGTCTACGATCCGATTGGCGGCCAATATTCGGAGCCTGCCCTGCGCTCGACGGGTTGGCGCGGCCGATTTCTCGTTATCGGTTTCGCCTCCGGAGAAATTCCCAAAATACCGCTGAATTTAACCTTGTTGAAAGGCAATTCCATAGTCGGCGTGTTCTGGGGCGACTTCACTCGCCGCGAGAAAAAACTTAACATCGAGTCGCTGCAAGAACTCGGCGACTGGTTCGCTGCCGGCAAATTGAATCCGCTGGTGTCGAAGCAATATCGACTGAACGACGCCGCTCAGGCGCTGAACGATATGATGCAGCGCAAAGTCACCGGCAAAATAATTTTAGTTCCGTAAATCTTTTGAAGGAGAATCTCATGAACGAATTCGAAGTAAATCGCCCCATGCACCAAGTGCCGACCTTCGCGACCGTCGAGCAACAACGCCGCCACATGAAGGAACGCCTGGCGGCGGGCTTTCGGTTGTTCTCGAAGTTCGGGTTTGACGAAGGCGTCGCCGGGCATATCACCATGCGCGATCCCGAATACAAAGAGTGTTTCTGGGTGAACCCGTTCGGCATGCACTTCAGCCAGATTCGCGTGTCGGATCTGATCCTCGTCGATCACAGCGGTAAAGTGTTGGAGGGCAAGAACACCTATAACACCGCGGCCTTTGCCATCCACTCGCGCATCCACAAGGCGCGCCCCGATGTGACCGCCGCCGCCCACTCCCATTCGTTGTACGGTAAAGCCTGGTCGTCGCTGGGGCGTTTGCTCGATCCGCTGACCCAAGACGCCTGTGCGTTCTATGAAGATCACGCAGTTTATGGCGCATTTCACGGGGTGGTTTATGACGTGGAAGAGGGCGACCGCATTGCAGAATCGCTCGGCCAGAAAAAAGCCGCGATCATGCAAAATCACGGTAACTTGACGGTCGGCGCCAGCGTCGACGAAGCCGTGTGGTGGTTCATCACGATGGAGCGTTCCTGCCAAGCGCAATTACTGGCGGAGGCGGCAGGCAAGCCTATTCTCATCGATCACAAAAATGCCGAACTCACGCGCCAGCAAATCGGCACTCACGAAGCGGGTTGGTATCAGTTTCAGCCGCTTTGGGACCGCATCAGCCGCGAGCAGCCGGATCTCTTTAACTAATAAAAACTACTGCGGTGCCCATCTGCGTCGTTGCGCGGTGCTCGGAATCCTCATGTAC
>JALYOK010000390.1 GCA_030856925.1 Pseudomonadota bacterium | reverse complement strand
CTTGATCGGCGGGGCGTCGTTGATCGCCGAGGATTTTTTGGCGATCTGCGGCGCTGGTACTAAGGTGGCGTAACGCGCTGCCGCAACCGAACCTTTTTTGAGCAATTCATGGAAACATTCGTTTGGATTATTCACACCCTCGCGGCCCTCAGCGTGGTCGGCCTGGTGCTGCTTCAGCACGGCAAAGGCGCCGACATGGGTGCGGCTTTCGGCAGCGGATCCGCCGGTAGCCTGTTCGGCGCGAGCGGCGCGTCGAATTTCCTCAGCAAGACCACGGGTGTTTTGGCCGCGATCTTTTTCATCAGCAGCCTGGGACTGACTTATCTGTCGGGCCACAGGCAGATCGGCGGCGTGATGCAATCCGCGCCGGCCGCGGCGCCACCGGCGCCGGCGGCGACGGAGAAGAAAGTGGATGTGCCGGCAACGACGGCGGCGCCGGCGACGAAGCCCGCGTCAGCGACACCTACGCCTGCGACGACCGAGCCTGCCGCGGCCGATTCAAAAGCAAAGGATATACCGAAGTAAGTTTGTAAACCCGTGCCGACGTGGTGAAATTGGTAGACACGCTGTCTTGAGGGGGCAGTGGCGAAAGCCGTATCAGTTCGAGTCTGATCGCCGGCACCACCTTAAAACTTTTTAGCGGCCCAACTGTCACATAGTCATGTGGGGATGGGCGGCAAAACATGTTAGAAAATTATTTCCCGATCCTGATCTTCATCTTTGTCGGCCTCCCTATCGGCGTGGTGCCTCTCACTTTGGGTTGGCTGATCAGCCTTCGCCTCGGCACCAACAAACCCGATTCCGAAAAACTTTCCCCCTACGAATGCGGCTTCGAAGCCTTTGAAGATGCGCGCATGAAGTTCGACGTGCGCTATTACCTGGTGGCGATCCTGTTCATTCTGTTCGATCTCGAAATTGCGTTCCTGTTCCCCTGGGCCGTGGTGCTGAAGGAAATCGGGCTATTTGGTTTTATCGCCATGATGATTTTTCTTGCCATTCTGGTCGTTGGATTCATATACGAATGGAAAAAAGGCGCTTTAGAGTGGGAGTGAACTATGTCATTTGAAGGCGTCACCGAGAAAGGTTTCGTCACGACGAAGCTGGATACGCTCATCAACTGGACGCGCACCGGATCGCTGTGGCCAATGACGTTCGGTCTTGCCTGTTGCGCGGTGGAGATGATGCACGCCGGCGCATCGCGTTACGATTTGGACCGCTTCGGCGTGGTGTTTCGCGCCAGTCCGCGCCAGTCCGATGTGATGATCGTGGCCGGAACTCTGTGTAACAAAATGGCGCCGGCGCTGCGCAAAGTGTACGATCAAATGCCCGAGCCGCGCTGGGTGATTTCCATGGGATCGTGCGCCAACGGCGGTGGGTATTATCATTATTCCTACTCGGTCGTTCGCGGCTGCGATCGCATCGTGCCCGTGGATGTCTATGTGCCCGGCTGCCCGCCCACGGCGGAAGCCTTGATATACGGCATCATTCAATTGCAAAACAAGATCAAACGCACCAATACTATCGCGCGGGCTGCCTAGACTAGATGACCACGGCACTCGAATCCCAGGAAGAAACCATACGCAATGTCCTAATTGACAGTGTTTCCGCATCGGTCATCCGCTTCGATGAATTGAGCGTGACCTTGAAAGCCGATTCATGGGAGTCATCGGCGACGGCCCTTCGCGATCATCCTGAACTTAAATTCGACCAGTTGATCGACCTGTGCGGGGTGGATTATTCCGAGTACAGCGGTCGTGTGAGTGGATCGCGTTACGCCGTCGTCTACCATTTGCTTTCCTTGGCGCACAACCAGCGGGTGCGCGTCAAAGTGTTCGCGGGCGACGACGATCTTCCCCTATTGCCGTCAGTGATCGACATTTGGCCGGCGGCTAACTGGTTTGAGCGCGAGGCGTTCGATCTATTCGGGATCATCTTCACCGGTCATCCGGATTTACGCCGCATCCTGACGGACTACGGCTTTATCGGCCATCCGTTCCGTAAGGATTTCCCGATTTCGGGCCATGTCGAAATGCGCTACGACCCGGAGCAGCGGCGCGTGGTGTATCAGCCAGTCACCATCGAGCCGCGCGAGATCGTGCCCCGCGTGGTGCGTGAGCCCA
>JALYOK010000375.1 GCA_030856925.1 Pseudomonadota bacterium | reverse complement strand
GCGTAGGACTTTCTCTCGAGGAGGCGCAGGTCACGTCTGCGCACACGCTCAGTTTGGGCGTACTGGGCGCGGCGATTCGCTTAGGGATAATCGGCCACATCGACGCCCAGAAAATTCTTCTAGCGGCCCACGCAACGATTGATAATCTGCTGAAGGTGGTCGTGGATGATGAACTATCGAGCTTTATTCCCGCGTCGGAGATCGCCATGATGCGCCACGAAGTCGGTCAATCACGGCTATTTGCTAACTAAGTCAACCGGACCAGACCATGCTTCTGACCCCAACGGAAATGGAACGACTCACAATTTACACGGCGGCAGAGATCGCGCGCAAGCACAGAGCCAAGGGTCTCAAACTCAATCATCCCGAGGCGATCGCCTACATTGTCGACGAAATCTTGGAAGGGGCACGGGAAGGGCGTTCCGTCGCTGAATTGATCGGCTACGGTTCGACCTTATTGACCATGGACGATGTCATGCCCGGCGTGGCGGACATGATGCCCATCATCCAAGTGGAAGGTACTTTTCCCGACGGCACGAAACTGGTTACAGTTCACGATCCCATTCGTCCAGGCAAAGCAAAGGGCAAGAAACAAACCCAAATTCATCCCGGCGAGATCATTACGCCGGATGAGGACATCGAACTCAACGCAGGTCGGCGCAAAGTTAAGATCAAGGCGCTGAATACGGGCGATCGGCCAATTCAGGTTGGCAGTCATTATCATTTCTTCGAAGTCAATCGTGCGCTGCAATTCGATCGCGAAAAATCCTACGGCATGCACCTGGATATTCCCGCCGGAACAGCGGTGCGCTTCGAACCGGGTGAAAGTAAAGAAGTGACGCTCGCTGCGTTTGGCGGCGCCGGCGAGGTGTACGGGCTGAACAGCCTGACCAATGGCTCAACCCGCAGTCCGGAGCGCAAGGCGCAAGCGGTGAAGCTCGCCAAAGACCGCGGCTTCAAGGGGGCGTAACCATGGCAACGATGACGCGCAAAGAATACGCCGCTATGTACGGTCCCACCAAGGGCGATGCGGTGCGTCTAGGCGATACGTCTTTGTTCGCCGAGATCGAGCACGACCATGCGATACCCGGCGATGAATGTCTTCACGGCGGCGGGAAAACGCTGCGCGACGGCTTGGGGCTGACCGCCGGTTACGACAGCGCCATGGGCTCGCTGGATATGTTGATCAGCAATGCCGTCATCATCGATCCGGTGTTGGGCATAATCAAAGGCGACATCGGCATCAAGGACGGACGCATCGTCGCCATCGGCAAGGCGGGCAATCCTGCCGTTATGGACGGCGTTCATCCGCAATTGATTTGCGGGGCGGCGACCACGGTGCGCGATGGCGAGGGCTTGATCGCGACGCCGGGCGGCATCGACGTTCATGTGCATTTCGACAGCGCGCAACTGTGCGAACACGCCATCGCATCGGGCCTGACGACCATGCTGGGCGGCTCTCTCGGGCCGATCACCGTGGGCATCGATTGCGGCGGCGCTTGGAATGTAGGCAAGATGCTGCAAGCCTCGGAACAATGGCCGATCAATTTCGGATTTCTCGGTCGCGGCAGTTCATCCAAGCCGCGCTCGTTGATCGATCAACTCGCGGGTGGTGCCCTGGGGCTTAAGATCCATGAGGATTGGGGCGCCATGCCCGCGGTGATCGATACCTGTCTCACTGTTGCCGACGAACTCGATTTTCAGGTGCAGTTGCATACCGACACCTTGAACGAGAGCGGCTTTCTTGAAGACACCCTTGCGGCAATCAATGGCCGCACCATACACATGTACCACACGGAGGGCGCCGGTGGCGGCCACGCGCCGGATATCATCTCCGTCGCCGGGCACCCGAATTGTTTGCCGTCGTCAACCAATCCGACCAATCCCTACACCGTGAACACTTTCGATGAACATCTCGACATGATCATGGTGTGCCATCACTTGAATCCCTCGGTGCCGGAAGACGTCGCGTTCGCCGAGAGCCGAATCCGTGCCCAAACGATCGCCGCGGAAGACGTGCTGCACGACATCGGCGCCATCTCGATGCTTGGTTCGGACA
>JALYOK010000349.1 GCA_030856925.1 Pseudomonadota bacterium | reverse complement strand
CGTGAAGACGCCTTCGAACCGCGACAATTGCGCAGCCTGCGCCTCTCACCGGCCCCGGCGACTCTGATGCTTCAGGCGCCACCAGTGAAAGAACTCAGGTGCCTTTCTAAGCAGCCCGTCGACTCGCGACTCAATCGCAGCCGGAGCGACGCCATCGCGACGGGCCAGTGCGCGTAAACTCAGCCCCTCGCTCCACAACGCTTCAACCGTAGCGAGTTCAACCGCCGTGCACATTCCGGCATTGCGGTATCGGGCGATCACGCCGGCCTTCCGTCGCAGCAATTCCTCGAGACGGCTGGGCTCCGCCGTGGACGTTTCATCGTGACGGGGCGGCCAGCTGACCCGATGATGGCCGCCGCACCGGTATGACGGGCCCGTGGTCGGCCGGCCGTGTAGATCCGCAACTGGCTCCTGTACCGACGGGCGATACCATCGCCAGGGATTCGCAAACCGTGGAACTAGCAGGCTGCTGAAAAACCTGTCTCCACTGATGTAGTTCCACCCGAGATAAGGATTTCCATGGTTGGCGGCACCGCATCGGCGGCGCCCATCAGCATGCGTCGACGGCGGCGGGACCGCTCAAATGATGAGCAACCGTCGCATCCGCACGAGGTTGTAGGCGGCGGCGCTGAAGATGAAATTCCACTCAACGCGCCCGCCGCCGCGATGGCGTACTTGGCGCTGGCCGCCGACCGTCTTCATCCAGCCAAACACTTGCTCGACGAGTTTGCGTTTCACCTGACTGATCGCGTACCCGCGATGCCGCGTCGTCCGCGCATCAATCGCGCTGCCCCGTATTTTCTGCGCGACATGCGGTGTCGCGCCGAGCGCCCGACACGTCTCGACGTGACTCGCCACGTCGTACCCCTTATCCATGCCGACCGTGATGGGACGGATCGGCAGCGCGGCGATGAGACCGACCGCGGCTTCGCGTTCGGCCGTGCCGGTCGCGGGCGTGACCGTACTGCCGGCGACCAAGCCGTGGCGATTGTCTAAGAGCACGTGGCCGAGATATCCCAAGATCGCCGGCTGCCCGTCGCCTTTGCGATACAGCTTCGCGTCGGGATCGGTGGTCGATTGGTGTGTGGCGTTGGATCGCTTCTGCCCGCGAAAATCGACACTCGCATTGCCGGGATCGTCCGGCGGTGGCGTCGGGCCGCCGTCGCGGGGCTGAAAACTCTTGTGACTCGCCCACGCCTGAAAGAGCGTGCCATCGATCGTGAAGTGCTCATCCGAGAGCAGGCCCGCCGCGCGGGCGCCCTCGAGGATGGCGGCAAAAAATGCCGCCGCGACGTCGCCCTCGAGCAACCGCTCGCGATTTTTCGTGAACGTCGTGGGGGCCCACACGGCGTCGTCCATGCCGAGGCCGACGAACCACCGGAACAGTAGGTTGTACTGCAGCTGCTCGATGAGCAGCCGCTCGCTCCGCACCGAGTACAACGATTGCAACAACAACGCGCGCAGTAACTGCTCGGGCGGAATCGACGGGCGCCCCGTCGTCGAGTACATCCGCTCGAATCGCGGCGACAACGACGCCAGCGCCGCGTCCGTCATCCGCCGAATCGCGCGCAACGGATGATCCTCCGGCACGCGCTGCTCCGGGGAGAGGTAACTAAAAAGGTGGCCGCCCTGCTGATCGTCGCCGCGCATAATCGGCATCGTAGTACAACCCAAGCGAGTTTTTCAGCAGCCTGCTAGCGCACAGCCCTCGCCGGGTCGTTCGCTCGAGAGCGGACAATCGCATCCATCGCATCCAGCGTCTCGGCACTGATGCGCACATTTCGAATCGCGACCTTGAAACGGCCCGCCGTCGGCTCCGCAACGAAGTGCGCCTTGATCACCTCGGAAAATGAACGCTCCGCGCCGCCGACGCCCTTCAAGCGCGACAACAACCCGTAGGCCTCCATATCAATAGTGATGGTTTTGACAGCCATGCACTTATCATGCACTTACAATTAGCTAGAGATCAAGGATCAGGCTTTCCTAGCTGGTAAGACGGTGAGAGGG
>JALYOK010000338.1 GCA_030856925.1 Pseudomonadota bacterium | reverse complement strand
GAGCGGGTGTGGAAGTTGGGCTAGCGGATAACGTACTCACTCGAAACCAGCCGTTGATCCCTGGGTCACTCGATAGTCATTGGCGCTGCGCAAATTCCACGTCCGGGATTGCGTGCGCATAGCCGACCCGCTTGGCTGGGCTAGCAGTCAGCGCATGACAAAAAAAGTGTGCTGCCGGTAGGTCCAATGTCGATTGCAGGCGGGGTCGTTCGATTAGCGGATATCAGCTATTCATTTAGACATAGTTGACCACTTGTTCATCACCGGCGTGCTGGTTTTGGGCGCCTTGGTCGCGCTGTTTCTACTGCGGCGTCAGGATAGCGGAATACTGGATCGAATTCGATTGATTAACAAAAGCTGGACGAAACATATGATTTTGAAAGAGTCCCGGAACACTTATTACTAATTAAAGGCGTAAACCTGAATGCAGAAAATCATCACACACCTGTGGTTCGACCATCAAGCGGAGGAGGCAGCAAAGTTCTATACCTCCATTTTTAAGAATTCCAAGGTCGGAAACATTACCTGTTACGGAGAAGCAGCCGCAAAAATTTCCGGAAGGCAGAAGGGAACTGTAATGACCGTGAACTTCGAACTTGACGGACAGGAATTCTATGCGTTGAACGGTGGCCCGCTATTCAAATTCAACGAGGCTGTATCGCTGTTCGTGAACTGTGAGAATCAATCAGAAGTTGACGAGCTTTGGGATAAACTTTTGCAAGGCGGTCAACCGCAGCAATGCGGCTGGCTGAAGGATAAGTATGGCCTGTCGTGGCAGATCGTACCCAAGGTCTTAGGCGAGATGCTGCAAAATGAAGACCCTGAGAAAGTAGAAAGGGTCATGAAGGCAATCCTTCAAATGGTCAAAATTGACATAGCAGGTTTAAGGCAAGCATTTGAACAACGATAAAGAACTTTTTCTTCACTAAGCAAGGAGACTCGCATGACCCATTATGTTGACGGATTCGTTCTGCCGGTGCCGAAGAAAAACTTTCCAGCCTATCAGCGCATGGCACGCAAGGCCGGTAAGATTTGGATGGAGTATGGCGCGCTGCAATACTCGGAATGCATCGCCGACGACGTCAAGCCGGGCAAGGTCACGTCGTTCCCGCAGAGCGTAAAGCTCAAGGACGACGAAACCGTAGTGTTCGCGTGGATTGTTTACAAGTCGCGCAAGCACCGTGACAGCGTCAACGCCAAGGTGATGGCGGACCCGCGCCTCGCCGACATGGACCCGAAGACCATGCCGTTCGATGGCATGCGTATGTTCTGGGGCGGCTTTAAAGCATTCTTGGAACTTTGAAGGCCAATGATTAGCTTATCTTCTGCTCACGAATGCGCCGTATGGCATCTTGCTGTACCGCGTGCGTTCCAAACCCCAACGCCGCGTCTTTGATGGCCATTTTCTTTACCCCAGACTGTCGACTCGGACATACTCCGTTCGACTTATTGATGGAGTTATAGATGAAATACATGCTGCTGATTTACATGGACGAGAAGACTTTAAGCGAGAGCGAGCGGGAGGCGTGTTACGTGGAATCCGCGCAACTGGCACATGATATTCACGCGCTTGGGCAGTATCTCGCAGCCAACCCGCTGGACTCTGTATCCGTGGCGACCAGTGTCCGGGTACGCGACGGCAAACGCTTCGTGACCGACGGTCCATTCGCTGAGACGCGCGAACAATTGGGTGGCTACTTCCTCATTGATGCCAAAGATCTGGACGAGGCGATCGGGATTGCCGCGCGGATTCCGATGGCACGCAAGGGAACGGTCGAGATTCGACCGGTGATCGAGGTGCCTGGTCTCCCGAACGACTATACTATTTACAGCACACATCTTCGAAGGAAATAATATGGCCGCTCAAATTTTCGTCAACTTAGCGGTAACGGATCTCAAAAAATCCGTTGAGTTCTTCACCAAACTCGGCTTTACATTTGATCCGAAATTTACCGACGAGAACGCTACTTGCATGATCGTCGGCGAGAATATATTCGTCATGCTTCTGGTCGAAAGTTTCTTCAAGACCTTTACCGACAAAGAGATTTGCGACGCCAGAAAAAGCACAGAGGTGCTGGTGTGTTTGTCTTCCGAGAGTCGAGGAAAAGTGGAGGAACTGGTCGGCAAAGCCGTCGCCGCCGGCGGAACTGCGCCAAGAAAACCGCAGGACCACGGCTTCATGTATCAACATGGTTTCGAGGATTTAGATGGTCACATTTGGGAACTTATTTACATGGAGCCGAGCAAGACTTAAGCATAGGTTGAGCGATTAAACCAAGGAGACAAACATGAGCGGAGTACGGTTACTGATTGGCACACGCAAGGGCGCATTCGTGCTGACGTCCGATGGAAAGCGCGAACAATGGGACATCAGCGGACCTCATTTTGGGGGCTGGGAAATCTACCATCTCAAGGGATCCCCCGCCGATCCGAATCGGTTATATGCGTCGCAATCCAGCGGCTGGTTCGGCCAGTTGATTCAGCGCTCCAACGACGGCGGCAAGACCTGGGAACAGATGGGTAACAAGTTTGAGTACGACGGGGTGCCCGGCACGCATCAGTGGTACGACGGCACACCGCGCCCTTGGGGATTCAAGCGCGTCTGGCATCTCGAACCCTCGCTGACGGATCCCGACACGATTTACGCCGGGGTGGAAGACGCCGCTTTGTTCCGCTCGAGCGACGCTGGACAGACGTGGAAGGAACTCGCCGGACTGCGCGGCCACGGCTCGGGGCCTAGCTGGGCGCCCGGCGCCGGTGGGATGTGTCTGCATACGATTCTGTTAGATCCGATCGAACCGGCGCGACTCTTTGTCGCCATCTCGGCCGCGGGCGCGTTCCGCAGCGACGACACCGGCGAGACGTGGCGCCCCATCAACCGCGGCTTACATTCACAATACATTCCCGACCCGACGGCCGAAGTCGGCCACTGCGTTCACCGCATCGCGATGCACCGCACGCGTCCGAACGTGCTGTACATGCAGAAGCACTGGGACGTCATGCGCAGCGACGACCGCGGAGAGTCGTGGCGCGAAATCAGCGGTAACCTGCCGAGTGACTTTGGGTTTCCCATCGAAATTCACGCGCACGAACCGGATACGATTTACGTCGTGCCGATCAAAAGCGATTCGGAGCATTATCCGCCCGAGGGAAAGCTGCGCGTCTACCGCAGCAAGACCGGCGGAAACGAATGGGAACCGCTCACAAATGGTCTGCCGCAGAGCGACTGCTATGTCAACGTGTTGCGCGACGCGATGGCCGTCGACTCGCTTGATTCGTGCGGCGTCTATTTCGGCACCACCGGTGGACAAGTTTATGCATCGGCGGATTCCGGCGACAACTGGGCGCCCATCGTCCGGGATCTTCCGAGCGTGGTGTCGGTCGAAGTCCAGACCTTGCCGTGATTCGAGTCGTGCTCCCGTCCCATCTGCGCACGCTTGCGCGCGTGACCGGCGAGGTGCAGCTCGAAGTGAAAGGTCCGATTACGCAGCGTTCGGTTCTGGATGCACTCGAAGCCCGTTACCCGACGCTGCGGGGAACGATCCGTAATCAGGTCACGCAGCAGCGCCGGCCATTGGTGAGGTA
>JALYOK010000309.1 GCA_030856925.1 Pseudomonadota bacterium | reverse complement strand
TCCCGCGTTACGGCGACAAGATGGCCTTTGCGCACGTAGCCGAGGCGAAGGAGAATTTCGGCCATACGCAACGCCACGGTGGTTTTTCCAGTACCGGGATTGCCGGTGAAGCTCATGTGCAGCGACGGGGCATTGGCCTGCAAGCCAATACTGGCGCGGGCCTTGGCGATGACCAGGAGCGCGGCGATTTCGCGGATGCGAGTTTTCACCGGCTTGAGACCCACCAACTCCGCGTCGAGTTTGTCCAATACTTCGGCGACGTTGGAGTCGCGGAAGATCGCCGCAAGGTCGATGCTGGCGGGTTGGCTGGGATCGGTCATGGCGTTCATGATGTTGTTGTCAGGTGACGGGATAAACTCAACTAAGGAAAGTAAGCTGTCGTCCCCGCGAAGGCGGGGATCCATTTGCTACGACCATGGATTCCCGCATTTGCGAGAATGACAATACTAATTGTTTGCTCACTTGAAGCGCTTTCTTAGTAGCGTTGACCGCCAGGCTTGTCCGTCGCATAGCTACGCACCGTATAGCGAATATTTCGCCCCTGGGCCTCCTGCCGCACCAAGCCAAACCCGGGTTCTACTTTCGGTCGGTTGACGATGAACGAAAGGCGCTGAGTTTCAAATCCTAAAGTCGAATCAAAGGCGTTGACCTTGATATACAAATCGCTATGAGCTTTCCGGCAGGCGGTGACTTCGAACATGATTCCCGCTGCATCTTTGATATCGAACATCGGGTTGCCCCACATCTCCCAGTAAGTGTTACGCGGATGGGGATCGTCGGTGTATTCGACCGACAACGCCCAACCTTGATTAAGCGCATATTGGATTTGCGCTTTGATTTCTTCGTCGGTCAAGTCGGGCAAAAAAGAAAAGGTGCCTTGGGTGATTCGCATCGGTATCTCCATTAAGTTGTTTCGCTTCGCTAGGAAGCCGTGGGGGTTGCCACGTAATCCACCGTGTCGGTACTGGTATAGTTAAAGGTAATATCCTTCCACGTATCGAGGGCGGCTTTGAGCGGCGTACACCATTTGGCGGCCTTGTCGAGGATGTCCGGGCCTTCGTTCCAGATGTCTTTGCCTTCGTTGCGAGCTTGGATCACGGCTTCCAGCGCGACTCTGTTCGCGGTTGCGCCCGCCTGCACGCCCATGGGATGGCCGATGGTGCCGCCGCCGAATTGCAACACGACGTCTTCGCCCAGATAGTGAATAAGCTGGTGCATCTGTCCCGCGTGTATGCCGCCGGAGGCGACCGGCATGACCTTGCGCAAACCAGCCCAGTCTTGCTCGAAGAACAGGCCGTGGCTCAAGTTTTGCGGCGTATGGGTGTCGCGTAGCGTGTCGTAAATACCGGCGATTACGGAGGGATCGCCCTCAAGTTTGCCGACCACCGTGCCGGCGTGAATGTGATCGACACCGGCCATGCGCATCCATTTCGAAATCACCCGGAACGACACGCCGTGATTTTTCTGGCGCGTGTAGGTGCTGTGCCCGGCACGGTGCAGATGCAGGATCATATCGTTTTTGCGCGACCATTTTGCCATCGACTGAATGGCCGTGTAGCCGATCACCAAGTCGATCATGATGATGTTCGAGCCCAAGTCCCGCGCGAATTCAGCGCGTTCGTACATGTCTTCCATAGTGCCGGCGGTGACGTTAAGATAATGGCCTTTCACTTCTCCGGTTTCGGCGCAAGCCTTGTTCACCGCTTCCATCACGAACAGGAACCGGTCGCGCCAATGCATGAACGGCTGCGAGTTGATATTCTCGTCGTCCTTGACGAAATCGAGGCCGCCTTTCAAGGCTTCGTACACGACGCGGCCATAGTTCTTTCCGGACAGACCGAGCTTGGGTTTGGTCGTGGCGCCGAGCAGCGGACGGCCGAATTTGTCGAGCCGCTCGCGCTCTACGACGATGCCCGTTGGAGGGCCCTGGAATGTTTTCAAATAGGCGACGGGAATGCGCATGTCTTCCAAACGCAGCGCCTTGAGTGGTTTAAACCCGAACACGTTGCCGATGATCGAGGCGGTTAAATTGGCGATCGAACCTTCCTCGAACAGCGCAAGATCGTAGGCGATATAAGCGAAATATTGGCCGGGTGCGCCGGGCACGGGATCGACTCGATAAGCCTTGGCGCGATAGCTGTCGCAGGCCGTGAGGCGATCGGTCCACACTACCGTCCAGGTTGCCGTCGACGATTCACCCGCGACTGCCGCGGCGGCTTCGACGGCATCGACGCCATCCTGTGGGGTGATGCGGAACACGGCTAGGATGTCGGTGTCAATGGGCTCGTAGTTTTCGTCCCAATAACCCATTTTGGCGTAAGGCATAACGCCCGATTTATAGCGGTCGTTCAACTGTAGCGGAGCATTCATGGCGGTCTCGGTTAACTTTATGTGTTGCAATGCTACGAGAGATTATTCATAAGTAATATTCACATGTTCTGATTATAATAATAAGCAACGCTTATTTTGTTGGGTCGATCTCGCCGTGTTGCATCTCACTTTCCGCCAGTTGCAAATTTTCGAGGCTGTCGCACGCCGTTTGAGTTATTCCCGCGCGGCCGAAGAGTTGCAT
>JALYOK010000308.1 GCA_030856925.1 Pseudomonadota bacterium | reverse complement strand
GTCAAGTATTTGGCCTCGTCGTAGGGGGTGCGGTCGAACCAGCAGCGATACAGGATGCGTATCAACTTGAATGCGAGGGAGCGCAACGCGGCCTGGTGTGAAGAGCCTTTCTGGCGCTGCTGCTCGTAGTAGGCCTTGGCCCAGTAGCAATGCGGGATCGACAGGGCCGCGAACTCCACGAAGGTTTGTCACAGGACCACGACGTCGGGCAACCGTTCGGCGGCAACACGCTGCAGGCCCTCGGCAGGATCAAAGCCAAGACACTGATCATGCCGGGCAAGACTGACCGCACCATACCTTCCTATATGGCGCGAGAAATTTATCGCGGCGTCAAGGACAGCGTCTACGTCGAGATCCCGTCGTTCCTCGGCCATCTCGCGTGTTGCCCGGGCTCGGAGAATACGGCGGAGTACGCGTTCATTACCGATCATCTCAAGCGCTTCCTGGCAGATTTGGCGAGAGCAAACTGATAAACCATAGGGACCGGACAAGCCGCATTTTTCGCGGCCAATATCTCCTTACATAGGATTAATATGCGGCGGCGATATTTTTCGCTCGCGTCTTGTCCCACTAAGAACTCGAATTTATTCAGAGCTTCCCTTAGTCACGATTCGAGTCGCAATCTGACAACCGACGCCCAAAAAGCGTGATGTGACGAAATCTATTGATGTTTTGATGATTATCTATTTGATGCTAAGATGCCGTCATGAGAACGACCTTAACTCTCGAAGACTCGATCGCTGCCGCATTGAAGAATGCCGCGCATCGATCCGGTAAGCCATTCAAGCAAGTGGTAAATGAAACATTACGCGCCGGATTGAAAGCGGGCAAGATGGCCGCGCCGGCGCCGCGACGCTATCGGCTCAAACCGGCTTCGCTCGGAGGAACGATTGCGGCGGCTAATCTCGATAAAGCGCTAAACCTTGCCGATGCATTGGAGAACGACGGGTTGCGCCGCAAGCTCGACCAGCGAAAATGATATTGGTCGATGCCAATCTTCTGATTTACGCCGTAGATAGGGACTCGATCCAGCACGCAGCCGCACGGCGGTGGCTGGAGAAAGCCCTATCTGAAACTACTCAAGTGGGGTTGGCATGGATTGTAGTGTTGGCTTTTCTGAGAATAACCACCCATCCGCGCATCATGCGCAATCCCCTGACGCCGGATGCTGCGCTGAAATATGCGGATGAGTGGCTCGCGCAGCCTTGCGTGGTCAGCGTGGCGGCAGGCGAGCACCATTGGCCGATATTGCGGCAATTGATTTCCACCTCTGGCACAGCCGCCAATCTGACTACGGACGCGCATCTTGCCGCACTGGCTATTGAACACGGCTACGCCGTGTATTAAACCGATCACGATTTCAAGCGGTTTTCCGGGTTGAAGCACGTGAACCCATTGGTCTAGGCGCCTGTCGGACTTAAGGGCGCCTTTAATAATTGCCATTCTGACGGCCCCCTTCAGATGACGCCGCATCGCGCTACGGCGCTGCTCACGAACGCGTGGACAAGGGCGACTTTGGATAGGGAGCGAACGTCCGGTTTTCATGATGTTTCTGATTGAGGGGACGGCGGGTTCTGGCCCTAAGCTTCGCGATCGATGTTGGAGATCGCTTGTTCGGGATAATACAGGCGGAAAACGGTGTGGCGGCAGATCAAGTGCGCTACACGCGTTGAACGCTGCCCAGTTTGGTGAGATTCTTGTCGAATGTACCGAGTGGCAAATGGCCGGCCTTACGAGCAATCTCCAGCACCAGGCAATCCGAGAAGCCCAGGGTTGGGCGCGCTCGGAAATCTTCTAACGCCAAAGCGACAACATCCGCATCCTGCAATGTCAATGTGTCATGGTTGAGTAGGAGATCGATTGCCTTTGCCATTTGCGCCGCTGTTCGTTGGAAGACGGCGTCGAGCACCCACAGCGTCTCAGCCAATACCAGGTGGGATACCCATGCGCCTTTCTCCACGAACGTTTCGGCGGCGTTGACTTGCGCCGCATCGTCGCGAACCAATAGCCGCACCAACAGGTTCGTGTCAACGGAGCGCATGCTTTTTGCGCATGTACTTTCTGATGCCTTCCTTCACGTTGACGGTCGCTTTTTGCTTTGGCGTCCCGCCGGCAAACAGAACCCGATGCACGTCGGCGGAGGTATGGCGTCCGGCCTTACGAACAACGACTTGATCATTACTCTCATCCCATTCGAGAATGGACCCTGGCCCCACACCGAGTTTCTTGCGAATCTCGACGGGCACGGAAATCTGGCCTTGGGCAGTTAGTTTAGATTGAGCGAGTGGCATCGGGGCACATTACCACGGTAAGGAATCTACAGTCAAACGGCTGCGTGCGGCCGTTGTATTGCGAAGGATTGCAACTAAAATCGCTCGTCGGATCGCAGATATCGCCACTGACCGATTGGTAAGTCTCCCAGTTTGACGTTGCCGATCCCGATGCGTTTGAGGCCGACGACTTTCAGTCCTACCAGTTCGCACATGCGGCGTATCTGGCGTTTCTTGCCTTCCTTCAGCACGAAGCGCAGTTGATCCTCGTTTTGCCAACTAACCCTTGCGGGCTTCAGCGCTTCACCGTCGAGCGCGAGTCCGTGATTGAGCGATTGCAGCCCGCTTTCCGACAATGTTCCTTGGACCCGCACCAGATAGATCTTCTCGATGTCGGAATCCTGGCCGATCAGTTGTTTGGCGATGCGGCCGTCTTGCGTCAAAACCAACAGGCCCTGGGAGTCGATGTCCAAGCGTCCTGCCGGCGCCAGGCCTTTGAGGTGCTTAGGATCGAAGCGTTGTTGTAGGACGTCCCCGCGAAACTGGCTTGCACCGGATAGTAAAGTCACAGCCGGTTTGTAGCCCGGTTCTGCTTGACTGGACACATAGCCGATAGGTTTGTTGAGCAATATCGTGACCTGCTCACTCTGTTGTTTTTGCGCCGCTTGATCGAGTGTGATTTTTTGGTTGGGAAAGGCGCGTGTCCCGAGTTCCGTGACTTGCACGCCATCGAGGAAGACCCAGCCGCGCTCGATATAACTATCGGCTTCGCGCCGCGAGCAGATGCCTTGCTCGGACATGAGTTTGGAGACGCGGATTTTCTCCATCAAGCAATGGTGTCGGCCGCAAAATCGCTCATCACAACCCCAGTAGACTTTTCTTGAGATCCGAATCGATGGGCTTTTCACCAAGCCAGATCTTAATCAACGCACGGTAAAATTCCTCACCGCTGACAGCGCCTTTGTTGTCGCCGTTGATCACTATGCGGGTGCCGGCGATGGGCAGATAGTCGAGTTGGACGACGTCGCCTTTCTTCACACCGCCCGCGCCAGTCACGATAGCGTTAAATTCCTTGATTTTGTCGTCGATCTTTGCGAGTTCCGCCGTGCTGTTGTTGGCCTTCATGCCGTCCTGTAACGCAGCAGAAAAGACATCGGCCTTGATGTCGCGCAAGATATGCAAGGCCATGCGCTTAACACCTTTGTCAACGAGAATCGCATCGGCGGTACTGGCTTTCTGTTCCAAGTACAACGCGCCGACGTAGATCTTCATGAACATGCGGGTGCGAACCCCGGCGCCGTTGAGCTTGAGATCCTGGCCTTCGACTTTGGCGGCATCGGGAACCTTGACTCCGGAGATTTCCACGGCCAACGCCGATAGTGAAAAAGCCAAACATACGAGCAGGATAATTTTCAATCTCATCTTCAGATCCTCATTCGGCTAGCGTGCCTCTTAAGAATGGCATGCCTAAGAGCCAGTATCCATGCGGCCAACAGCCATGCTCGTAAAAAATATCAAAGCGATTCGAATATGCCCGCGGCGCCCATACCGGTGCCCACACACATCGTGACCATGCCATATTTTTGCTTGCGGCGTTTCAAACCATGGACTAGGGTCGCGGTGCGAATCGCGCCGGTCGCACCGAGCGGATGGCCGAGGGCGATGGCGCCGCCGAGAGGATTGACCTTGTTGCCATCGAGATCGAGTTCACGAATCACCGCCAATGATTGCGCCGCGAAGGCTTCGTTCAACTCGATCCAATCCAGATCGGCTACGTTCAAGCCTGTTTGCTTCAGCACTTTCGGAATCGCCTCGATCGGGCCGATGCCCATTATTTCCGGCGGCACACCAGCGACGCTGTAACCGACGAAGCGGGCGAGCGGCGTCAGGCCAAATTCTTTCAGCGCTTTTTCGCTGACGAGAATCACGGCGCCGGCGCCATCGCTGGTTTGCGAACTATTGCCGGCGGTTACAGAACCCTTCGCCGCGAACACCGGGCGAAGTTTGGCGAGGCCTTCCATCGTGGTATCCGGGCGCGGGCCTTCGTCCTTGGAAACCGTTTTGTTTTTTGTGACAATGGTGTCATTCTCGAGGTCGGCGAGCTGTTCGTTGATCGAGTACGGCAGAATCTCGCTGAACTCGCCGCTCTGGGTGGCCTTGATCGCCTTCCGATGACTTTCGAGAGCGAAAGTGTCTTGATCTTCGCGGCTCACCTTCCATCGTTCGGCGACTTTCTCCGCCGTCAAACCCATGCCGTAAGCGATGCCAAGGTTTTCATCGTTCGAGAACACCCGATTATTGATCGCCATCTTGTGGCCGCCCATGGGAATCATGCTCATGGTCTCTGCGCCGGCGCCGATCATGATATCCGCTGCGCCGGTGCGAATGCGGTCGGCGGCGATGGCGACCGCTTCCAGGCCCGAAGCGCAGAAGCGATTCACCGTCAGCCCCGCTACCGATTGCGGAATTCCCGCAAGCAACAGGCCGATGCGCGCCACGTTCATGCCTTGCTCCGCTTCGGGAATCGCACAACCGACAATTACATCGGTTATCTCTTTAGCATCCAGGCTAGGGACCTGAACCAACGCGCCGCGCAACACGTGCGCAAGTAAATCGTCCGGCCGGGTATTGCGGAACATACCACGCGGCGCTTTGCCCACCGGGGTGCGGCAGGCGGCGACGATATACGCGTCGTTAAGTTGTCTCATTGTTTCTTCCCGTTGAATAATATCAAGGATGAAGGATGAGGGATGAAGGATGAAAAAAAACCAAACCACGTCTCAGGTCTTGTTCATCCTTCCGCCTTCATCCTTCCGCCTTCATCCTTAGTTTCTAAGGGGCTTTCCCGTCTCTAACACATGCTTAATCCGCGCTTGGCTTTTAGGATTCTTTAGGAGTTCGACAAAATGTTTACGCTCAAGTTTTAGGAACCAATCCTCGTCGACCAGGGTTCCCGCTTCGATTTCGCCGCCGCAGAGCGCGTCGGCCAGGCGGCCGCTGACTTCGAAGTCGTGCTCGGAAATGAAGCCGCCGTCGCGCATATTGACCAGCATCATCTTCAAGGTGGCGATGCCGGTTTTGCCCGCCACGGGAATAAGCTTGGGCAGTGGCGGGCGATAGCCGGCTTCGCCGAGGGCGCGAATTTCGGCTTTCGCCACGTGCAACAACTCGTGCGGATTCATGATCACCGTGTCGCGCGGGCGCAGATAGCCGTAATCTCGCGCCTGCGATGCACTCTTTGAAACTTCACCCATGGCGATGATACGGAAGGCGCGCTGGATGTTGGGGAAGACGTCGCCACCCTTCGCGGTGCGCGCCGCGCACACCGCGATTTCCTTGCAACCGCCGCCGGCGGGAATGAGTCCGACGCCGGTTTCGACCAGACCGATGTAACTCTCGAATGCGGCAACGGTTTTGGTCGAATGCATCGGAAACTCGCAGCCGCCGCCGAGCGCCATGCCTTGCACCGCTGCGACGGTCGGCGCCATGGAATATTTGAGCATCTGCGCCGTCTGTTGAAACTTGGCGACTACCGCTTCGATCTTCGCCCACTGGCCCATCATCAATGCCGGCGCCATGGACATGAGGTTTGCGCCAACCGAGAACGGCGCGTCGTGCCAGATCACCAAGCCGCTGTAATTCTGCTCCGCCTCTTTGATTGCACGCTGCAAACCGTCGAGCACATCTTCGCCGATGGCATGCATTTTGGACTTGAAGCTGGCGATCGCGATGCCGTCGCCCGTGTGCCAACAACGCAGGGCATCGGTCTCGAATATCGTCGTACCTAGGTCAGGTTTCTCGCCCAGCACCTTATCGGGAAATGCCTGACGTGCGTAGACGGGCAGGGTGGAGCGCGGCCGATTTTTCTTAGCGGTCGACGACCAAGATCCATCCGGCCCGTGGACGCCGTCGCGGCCATCGGTCACCCAGGCAGGCATGGGCACATTCGCCATGGTTTTTCCGGCGGCGATATCTTCGTTGATCCACTGCGTGACCTGCCGCCAACCGGCTGCTTGCCAGGTTTCGAACGGGCCCTCCTTCCAGCCGAATCCCCAGCGAATGGCGAGATCGAGGTCGCGGGCGTTGTCGGCGATAGATTCCAGATGCACGGCGCAAAAGTGGAACACATCGCGGAAGGAGGCCCAGAGGAATTGGGCTTGCGGATCCATCGACGCGCGCAACTTGGCAAATTTCTCCGCCGGATTTTTTTCCTTCAAAATCGCTTTGACGTCGTGCTTGGCCTCACCGCCGGAGACTGTATAGTCCTGCTTCGCCGGGTCCAGCACTTCGATGTCTTTTCCGAGCTTCCGATAAAAGCCGGCTTTGGATTTCTGGCCGAGCGCGCCTTTTCCGATCAAGGCTTGCATCACCGCTGGCACTTTGTAATGCGCCTGCCACGGATCGTTTGGCAAACCGTCTTTCATGGTGTTGATGACGTGGGCCAATGTGTCCAAGCCCACCACGTCTGCGGTGCGGAAGGTGGCGCTCTTGGGGCGCCCGAGCAGCGGGCCTGTCAGGGCATCCACCTCATCGAAGCCCAAACCATGGGCCTTACCATGATGCATTGTTGCTAAAATTGAAAACACGCCGACGCGGTTGGCGATGAAGTTTGGCGTGTCTTTCGCACGCACCACGCCTTTGCCAAGCGTGGTTACAAGAAAGCTTTCCAACTGATCGAGGATGGTCGGATCGGTCCCGGCGTGGGGAATCAACTCGACCAGGGCCATGTAACGCGGTGGGTTGAAAAAATGAATGCCGCAAAAACGATGCTTCAAGGCGTCGGGAAAAACGCCAGCCAGGGACGTGATCGAAAGCCCTGACGTATTGCTGGCGAATATCGCATGTTCCGCGACGTACGGCGCAACTTTTTCGTACAACGCTTTTTTGATGTCGAGCCGCTCGGCGACCGCTTCGACGATGAGATCGCATTCCTTGAGCATTTCGAGGTGCTGGTCATAGTTCGCCGGAATGATTTGGCTAAGCTTTTCAATGGACCCGACGGGACTCGGTTCGAGCTTCCTCAGCGCCTCGATTGCTTTCAACACATTGGCGTTGGGATCGCCTTCTTTGGCGGGCAATTCAAACAATATCGATTGGACCTTGGCGTTAACCAAATGCGCGGCGATTTGCGCACCCATCACGCCGGCGCCGAGAACTGCAACTTTTTTGACTAAAAATGGAGTTGCCACCGCCACACCCTTCGAGAATCACTCCCGCGCCGACAAATCGGCCAGGCGAGAATTATAAGAGACGCCTTGAACTAAAACCGATGGTTGTACTGAACGCTGATGATATCGACGCTGGGATTGTCATATTTTCCAATTAGCGTGCCACGCCCGTTGTTTTCGGCGCGCGAAGCCGGCTGGTTGATCGACGCGCTTTTGACGAACAAATGTGCGTAGCCAAAATCCAACGAGGCGTTTTGTGTGATTTTCCAGTTGGCGCCGACCGAAAGCCAGGTACGATCTTGATCGGGGATGCGCGGTGTACGAAAATCATCGGGGACCGGGCTCTGATCGTAGGCAACGCCGGCACGCAACGTCCAGGCATTCACCGGCTTGTAACTGGCGCCAATCGCAACACGGAAGCTATCGTCCCAATTTTGTGTCGTGACGCTGTCGGCGGCGCCATTGTCGAAGTTTATCCGAAGTTCTTCGAAGCGACTCCAGTTAGTCCAGGTAAGATCTGCCATCAATGCCCAGCGCTCATCGATTTGGGAATTCACTCCCAAGGATATGATTTCAGGCAAGTCGACGCTCGCTTTGGCGCCGGTATTAGCAAATGCCGAGTTAAGGGCGGGTACTCCGGAAAATGCCGCCGGAACGTTTTCGTATTTGATGTCGCCTTCCAAGTCTTGGCCAATGATGAGCGATAGGCGATCCCAAGGCGCGTGCTCGGTACGATTTGCCAAATTGCGCCCAAGTTGAAGCCATAGCTCCAGTTATCGCCGTCCACGGTTGCCTTGCCATCCCGCGCGGCGTTGCCCGGTACAGTCAGTCCACCGCCTGCACAAAGGGGGCCCAATAGCGGATTTCTCGCGGCCGCGCCGAGACACACGGTGCTGAAGTCAACCGCACTGCTCAACTCAGCCTTTGCATACTGTAGGTTGAGCCCACCACCGACGGAAAAAGCGTCGTTGATTTTCCAAGCGAAGGATGGGTTGATATTCACAACTAGCAATGCGGATTTCAATGCGTGATAACGGCCCACCCAGCCGTCGTCGTATTCCGTTGTCAGGCCGAAGGGCGAGTTGACGCCGACTCCTAGACTTAATCTTTCCGTCAGGCTGTGGGTCAAGTAGAAGTTGGGAATGAATGCAACATCGCCGGCATCACCGCCATTGCCGCCGGAAAGCGGAAGTCCGTTTGGCGGAGGCAAGAAAGTTCGAGAGCCTTGGTTCTCAAATTCGGCGGTCGGCTTAACAATGTGCCCGGCGAGTGAGAAATTTGTTCCGGACAGATAACTCATTCCGGCCGGGTTCCACCAGAGGGTACTCGCATCCTCCGCGGCCGCGGTCGATGCAAACGAGGTGCCAAGTCCGGAGACGCTTTGTTCAAATAATTGAAAACCGGCTGCGTACACATTGGGGATGCCGCTGGCGCTTGCTATACCAACCATTACCGAACTGACAGCGCGACAGGTAAGGTTCATCTTCGTGATCCTTTCATAAAGTGTGGACAAAAAAGCTACCCTAATATCGATCGCGGCTGTCCGCGTTCGTCCAAGGCGACAAAAGTGAGTTGCGCCTGAGTGACTTTGATCGACTGGTACGCGTGCTCGCGTAGTCGTTCAGCGTAGACGTCGACGTCGACGGTGATGGAGGTTTTTCCGACCTTCACCACATCCGCATAAAAGCTCACCACGTCGCCGACGAATAATGGCTCGCGAAACTCGAACGAATTCACCGCGCGGGTCGCTACCCGGCCTTGCGCGTGACGGATCGCGGGAATGCTCGCGGCGATGTCGACTTGCGCCATGATCCAGCCGCCGAACACGCTCCCCAGCACGTTGACATCGCCGGGCATGGCGACCACCCGCAGCGTGGGTTGGCGATCCGGTAGTGCGCTGGCAGTCATGATTATTTGTTCTCATAAAGTGCGGCTATTTCGCCGGCAAAGTGTTCCAGAACTTTGCCGCGTTTCACCTTGAGTGTCGGGGTTAAAAAGCCATTCTCCACGGTCCAGGGCGTCGACGTCGCGACCACCCGGCGAATCTGGGCGTAGCCCGGAAATCCACTCAATCGCACCGAGATTCGCTCCAGCAAGATTTTTTGGACCGCTTCAACATTGGGCTTATCCGTTCTGAGGGTCGCTTGCGCCGCCAGTTTTTCCCACTGTTCCCGGTTCAGCATCGCAAACACAGAAAGGTATGGCTTACCTTCGCCTAAGACAATGACTTGCTCGAATAGCGGATCGGCAATGATCGCAAGTTCGATATCGACCGGCGAGATCTTTTCGCCGATGGACAACACGATTATGTCTTTGATCCGCCCGGTAATGTAGACGTGGCCGCTCGCATCGATGCGGGCTTGGTCACCGGTATTGAGCCAACCGTCGGCCGACAAAACCGCCGCTGTGGCGGAAGGATTGTTCCAATAACCCAACATTACCTGTGGCCCGCGCGCGAGCAGGACATCGTTCTCACCGACTTTGAGTTCGGTGCCCGGCGCCGCTTGTCCCACGCTGGCTGGCTCGTTGGCGTCCGCGCGGTTGACGGTGAGTAATGGACTGGTTTCGGTCAACCCATAGCCCTGCAGAATGGGCAACCCAAGGCCGATGAACACTTTCGATATTTCCGGCGACAACGCCGCCCCGCCGGCGACAGCGGTGCGCAAGCGTCCACCGAGGCGCGCCATGATCTTTCCCGCAACCAGCTTCTCCAGGATCGGCCACAGCAACATTGAAGGTTTCCACGATTCCCGACCTTGCTGATATTCGAACCGGCTCCAGCCGACGGAAGTCGCGAGATTGAACATTTTCCGTTTGATCGGCGACCCGGCCGCCAACTGTTCATTGATGCGGGTGTAGACCCGCTCATAAATGCGCGGCACCGAAACCAGAATCGTCGGTTGCTGGCTGATCAAGTCCTCAGCCAACAACGCCACCGATCGTGCAAAGGCAACCGTTGCTCCCGACATGATGGGCAAGTAATAACCCGACATCCGTTCCAGCATGTGGGATAACGGCAGGAACGAGAGGAAGCGATCGCTGGGATACACCGCGAACGTTTGCAGCGCGCTCCATGCGTTGCTCAAAATATTGCCGTGGGAGAGCATCACTCCCTTGGGCTTGCCGGTGGTGCCCGAGGTATAAACGATGGTCGCCAAGGTGTTAAGAGCAACCGATTCGGCGACGAATCCGCTCGCGTTTTCCGGTAACCAGACTTTCGCAAAAACTAGCTTCGCATGAGTGGTGCGGGTGATCTTACGCAGGCTCACAAATCGCTCGATACTTGGCATCTGCCCGATCAGCGGCGCCAGACGTTGCCAGTGATCGTCACCGTCCAAAACCAGTAGTTTTGCGCCGGAATCGTTCAAGCAAAAGGCACTATTTTCCGCGCGGTCTTCGACATAAAGCGGAACAACAACCAACCCCAGGCCCATAGCGGCCTGATCAAAAATCGCCCAGTCGCTACAATTGCGCAAAATAATGCCGACACGATCCCCGGCTTTCAGCCCTTCGTGTCGGAAGGCAGCCTGCCAGCGAGCGGCCTCATTAGCCACGTCCGTCCAGGTCCGATCCACCCAGGCATTGTGTTCCGGATCGCAATCGCGATAGGCAACCGCCGTCGGACTGCGCATGGCGCGCTCGCGCAACAGTCCAGCCAGGCTGCCGGCGGCATCGATAGTGATGTAGTCCGTTTCCGCGTTCATGCGCCAGGTGTCGTTGTCCTAGTTTCAGGCGGAAATACTACCACTTACGATTGATTTCTGGTAGTTTTCTTGAAGTTAGAAAGGATGGTGAATCCGGTCACGCAACGAGCGATTGGAAATGAGTAGATACTATGAATTGAGGCGAGTCGATTGCAAAGATAATCCTTAAGATAAGAGTTCCACCAACTTAACGTAAAGGAGAAAGGCAATGCAACCGACTCAAGAGCACAAGTGTACGACAGGAGAGAACGTTTTGGCAGTGTCGTTGGAATTATCGCAAAGCAGTTGGAAAGTGGCGTTGCACGATGGCAAACGCGACAAGCCGGCGCTTCATAGCGTCAAGAGCGAGCGGGCAGGCGAGCGCTTGAAGCAAGTGCTAAAAGTCATCAGAGAGACCCAGAAGAAATGGGGCCTGTTGCCAGGGATACGAGTGGTGGTGGTATACGAAGCCGGACAAGATGGCTTTTGGATCAGCCGCGCCTTAGCGAAGGTGGGGATTGAAGCGCTGGTCGTGGATGGAGCGAGCATATTGGTGCCACGGCAGGCACGGCGGGCGAAGACCGATCGCTTGGATGCGATTGCGCTGGTGATGAGTCTGCGCAGTTGGTTAGCCGGTGAGCGCGGTCGCATGCGCGTGGTGCACCAACCCGAGCCGGACGCCGAGGCCGAGCGCCACCTGACCCGCGAGCGCGGGCAGTTGCAGAAAGAAGTCCAGCAACACCGCGACCGGCTGGTTAAGCTGCTGCGTACCGTAGGCTGCTGGGACAGCGGCGAGCGCGACCTGCCGGAACGCCTCAAGTGCGGCGAACTGCGCTGCTACGACGGGACGGCCTTGCCGCGGGAATTGCAACAGCGGCTGGAACACGAATGCGAACGCGCTAGCCTGGTGCAGCGCCAGTTAGCGCAGTTGGAAGCCAGTGTCGTGGCGCAACTGCCCGACGCCCAGCAACAGCGCATCGCCCAGCTGATGCAACTCAAGGCGGTGGGAAGAGTCGGCGCGCTGCGCTTGGTGCTGGAACTATACTGGCGCAACTTTGACAATCGGCGCCAGGTGGGCGCCTGTGTCGGGCTAGTGCCGCAGCCGTACGATAGCGGCGAGAGCCGGGTCGATCAGGGCATCAGCAAACAAGGCAACCGGCGGGTGCGGGCGCTGTTGATCGAGATGGCGTGGATGTGGCTGCGCTATCAGCCGCACAGTGCGCTCGCGCAGTGGTTTAAGCAACGCACCCAAGGCAGTGGACCCAATAAACGCGGCCGGCGCATCGCCATTGTGGCGGTGGCGCGGCGTCTGGCGATTGCCCTGTGGCGTTATCTTGAGCACGGCGTGGTGCCGCCAGGCGCCGTAATGAAGGCGCAGTGATGAAGCCGCCTAACGGCGTGCCAGAGGAGCGGCACGAGCCGCGCTAGGTGGAGGAGGTACAGCGTTAAGCGAGAACGCTTGGCAGTGAACAAGCCCGTAATGCACCCTGGTTGTGAACGCAACCGACACTTGTAGAGGGGGTTTGTTCGAATCGAGGTGACTGTACGCCCAAGGGGCGCATGCAGGATGAGGCTGACGGCGAAAGCCCAGCGGATAGAAGGTGGTGAGATCTTGGTGTCTCACGTAACGATGACCTCGAGCGGCGACGTGGGATCGTGTAACTACGCTGAACAGCGACCATCAGCGCAGGAGGAAGTGCGCGCGCAAGTTTCATGCACGAGCAAAAAAAAGGATTAATTTGCAAAAAAGACTTGACATCAAATGAATCATAGAAGGGTGCATTTATGCACCACCGATAATGTAGGGTGCATGAATGCACCCTACATTTTCTTTCGCTCTAGTTGCAATGCTCGGAGCTCGATCAAATTCCAAAAACGACCAAGCCACGAGGCAATACCAGTGCGGCTCCCCCGGCATGCCTTGCCAGGAAGCAAGCGCAATGCGCTTCCTGGCAAGAATACTAAATGCGGCTTACGTTTTCGCTGCCGCTTGATAGAGCGGCATCACCTTGGGAATATTATTCTCCAAATCTTTAATGCGCGAATCGTGGGACGGGTGGGTGCTCATGAATTCCGGCGGACCGCCCTTCGCGGCTTCAGCCATTTTCTTCCACACGTTTACCGCGGCGTTCGGATCGTAGCCGCCGCGCGCCATCAGTTCCAGGCCCACAATGTCGGCTTCGGATTCATGGGTGCGGCTATGGGGCAGTCCGAAGGTGACCTGCGCCACCATGCCGATCAGATTCGCCCCACCCTCGCCCAGGCCTAGGACCGCGGCGCCGACACCCACTACTGCTTGCTGTCCCAGTTGTTGCGACATGCGCTCCCGGCCGTGTTCGCGCAAGGCGTGGGCGATTTCATGCCCCATGATCGCGGCGATTTCAGCGTCGGTGAGTTTAAGTTTATCGATGATGCCGGTATAGAACATGATCTTGCCGCCTGGCATGGCATAGGCGTTGAGTTCCTCGCTGGTTTGCAGATTAACTTCCCACGCCCATTTCGGCGCATCCTGGCGGAAAACACCGGTGTGGGGCGTCAATCGGCTGGCGATGGTGCGCAGCCTCGCCAACTGCGCCTGGTTGGTATTGAGCGCGTTTTTCTGCTTCGCCTTGTTTAATTCTTCTTGGTAAGCGGCGACCGCGGACGCATCGACTTGCTCCGTTGACAGTCCACGGAACATGCGCTGTTTACGCTCTACGCCGACAGATCCACTGCTGGTGGTTTTCACCGATTGGCAAGCCACCAATGCCGCTAGCGCAACTAACACTAAAACTTTCTTCATCGTTCTTTACTCCTTTTGATCAAAGTATTATTCAAACCCCTGTTTCAGCGCCTCATCCACGCGCTTGATCGCAACCACGTCGATGCCCGCAATGGCGTGCTTCGGCCGATTCGCCGCGGGAATGAGCGCGCGGGTGAAGCCTAATTTCGCCGCCTCCTTCAAGCGCTCCTGCCCGCGCAACACCGGACGAATCTCGCCGGTCAAACCGACTTCGCCGAACACCACCATCTTTTCTGCGAGCGGTCGATTCTTGAATGACGACACGATCGCCAATACGGCAGCCAAATCGGCCGCCGGTTCCGATATCTTAACGCCGCCGACGGCATTTACGAAGACATCCTGATCGAAGCAGGCAATGCCGGCGTGTCGATGCAGGCCCGCCAGCAACATGGCGAGTCGATTCTGATCCAAGCCTACGCTCAGGCGCCTCGGATTGCCCGAGTGGCTCTGATCGACCAAGGCTTGAATCTCCACCAACAAAGGCCGGGTGCCCTCTTGGGTGACGGTCACGCACGAGCCCGCTACCGGCCCACTATGCTGGGACAGAAACAATGCCGATGGGTTGGCGACTTCTTTCAGCCCTTTGTCCGTCATGGCGAAAACGCCGAGTTCATTCACCGCACCGAAGCGATTCTTGAACGCGCGAACCAATCGAAAACTGGAATTAGTATCGCCCTCGAAATACAACACCGTGTCAACCATGTGTTCGAGCACACGCGGTCCGGCAAGCGCCCCCTCTTTCGTAACATGGCCGATCAAGATCAACGCCGTGCCGCTCGCCTTGGCAACACGCGTGAGTCGCGCGGAACATTCGCGCACCTGCGCCACGCTGCCGGGCGAGGACATTAG
>JALYOK010000296.1 GCA_030856925.1 Pseudomonadota bacterium | reverse complement strand
CAGATTGCGCGGCCGGGCTGGGAAGCACGTTGCCATCTTGCGGAGGTGCTGCGGCTCAAAGGCTGGATGCTGCAGCAGCAGGGAAAGCTGGCAGCGGCGGAAGACAACTATCTCGCCTCCCTCGACGTCGGCCGCGAACAGCAGGCGAAGTCCTGGGAGTTGCGCACCTCGACCAGCCTCGCACGACTGTGGCAATCTCAGGGCAAGCGCACAGAGGCTTACGATCTGCTGGCGCCGGTTTACAACTGGTTCACCGAAGGCTTCGATACCAAGGACTTGAAGGCGGCCAACGCACTCCTTGCTGAACTAGAGCCGGCGCATGAGAAAAACCCCCGGCCGGAATAACGCCATGGGATACACGAGCGATCGTACGAATGCTAAGTCGGATCCCTGGTTCATCCTAAAAACGGCGATTACCCGGCGTAATGTTTGCTAAGCTATTGAGCCATAGGTGTGAACGAGCGATAGGAGACTCACCCGATGGGAGAAGCAAAACGGCGGGCAAATGTTGCGGTGCGAGAAGCCGTTGAGGCACTGGCGGTCGACACCGTGGGTGGCCGAGTCCAGGTGCGTTGGAACACGCATCGAGCGGCTACACCTTTTGGTCAATTGGCGTTCTTCGTCGAGTTTTTGAATCTGACGGGGCTGTATCGGCGCTGGGAGGAAGAGTGTGCGTTGCAGTACGCCGGTCCGCATGGCTCACGTACGCGGGACATCATCGGGACGTGGTTTTTATCCGTGTTAGCCGGCCATCGACGCTACGCCCATATTGCGGCGCTGAGAGCCGATGCCATAAGCCCACAACTGTTGGGATTAAGCACGGTCGTGTCCGAGGACACCGTACGACGCGCGCTCAGCGCAATCGATGAGGCGGCGGGTCGCACGTGGATGCAAACCCATCTGGACGCAAGTATCTGGCCACTGTTGAGTGCGCCGTGGATACTGGATGTGGACGTGACCATGGCCCTAGGCCACCCCGTCAAGCCGCTGTATGGCAAGCAGGAGGGAGCGGTGCTCGGGTACAACCCGAAGAAGCCGGGACGGCCTTCACATGCGTACCACACCTATCAGATGGCGGGGCTGCGCTTGATGCTGGGCGTCGAAGTAGCAGCGGGTAACCGAAGCCATGCGAACACCACCTTGCCTGGATTGATCGAACTCATGGAACGGCTGCCTGCGGAGAAACGTCCCCACTTGGTCCGAGGCGATGCCGGGGCGGGCGGTGAACCCACGATGGCGGCGCTGGAGGCGCGAGGACAACCTTACCTATTCAAACAGCGGCTCACCAATAACATCAAGCGCCATATCGAGCGCGCCTTTGCACGTGGCGACTGGTCTGATGCCGGACAAGGCTGGCAAGGCCAAGACGGCGAAATCCAATTATCGGGCTGGCGCCGAACGCGGCGCATCGTGGTGCTGCGTCGGCCCTTGATCGGCGAGACGCTGTTGTGTGAGAACGAAGAACAATTGCAACTGGCATTTGTTGAGAAAGAGCGCCCGGTGAAAGGCTACGAATATGCGGTGCTGGTGACGGACTTGAGCCACGAGTTGCCCATGATTGCGCAACTGTACCGAGATCGCGGTGATGCGGAGAACACCTTCGATGAGATCAAGAACCAGTGGGGCTGGACGGGGTTCACCACGCACGATCTGAAACGCTGTCAATTGAGTGCGATGGCGGTGGCGTTAGTCTACAACTGGTGGAGTACATTCGTGCGGTTAGCGCACCCCGAGGCCAGGCTGGAGGCGATCACGGCGCGCCCGCTGCTGCTCTCGGGTATTGGGGAACTCACTCATCATGGCGGACAAACATACTTGGCGATCACGCCGATGCACGCCAAGGCAGGGTTCGCGAAGGATTTACTGACCCGCGTAAGTCGACGTTTGAACGAGTGGAAATACGCTGCGGAGCAATTGAACGCAGACACTGTCTGGCAACGCGTGTGCGAGTTCATCGCCACTGCGGTCACCGGATTTAACTGGCTTGCGCCACCAAAACTACCTCAATTGATGCACTGCGCAACGGGGTAATCGCCGTTTTTAGGATGAACCAGATCAGGGAACTTGATCGCGTCCTGAATGAAGAAAACTGGGATGTTGTTGCCTACCAAATCGTAGTTGCCATCCTCGGTATAGAACTTGACCGCGAACCCGCGTGCATCGCGGGCGGTATCGGCCGCGCCACGCGAGCCTACTACTGTGGAGAAGCGAACGAAGACAGGCGTTTTTGCCTTGGGATTCTGCAAGAATTTCGCCTTAGTGAGCGCGGCCATGGATTCATACAGTTGAAAATAGCCATGCGCCGCTGCGCCGCGCGCATGCACCACACGCTCGGGGATGCGCTCGTGATCGAAATGCGTAATCTTCTCGCGCAGGATGTGGTCTTCTAGAAGTGTCGGCCCGCGCATCCCCGCCTTTAGGGAGTTTTGGTTGTCGGCTATCTTCAAGCCTATGTTGGTGGTGAGCGCCTGGCCTGCATCCACGGATTTAAAAGGGGCCAAGGTTTCAAGCTTATCGGGTGCGGCGCCGCTCGCCGCAGTCGCAGCGCTCTTTTTTCGCCTGGCGGCTTCGGCATCGGAGGCCGCCAACAGCGGCGCCGCGGCGAGGGTAGCCGTTGCAGCGGATGAACTAATGAGAAAATCGCGCCGCGATTCGTTCTGGATCTGTTCCGTAGGAGCTGATTGGAGGGGCTGTAGGTCTGAGTTTGTTACAGGAGGTTTTGTCACCAAGGGTCCTTTATATGGGTTGGAGATGAACAAGTTCGCCACAAATCACGCGATCAGTCGCGCGGCGGGATAATAGACTGCGTTGCCGGATACGATATGCGTTGCCTATGAGACGTCAACGGCGTATCGGCAATTTCGATCGGTAATAATACTTCATACTTCCAGCGATGCAGCGAACCATGAGCGCGTTAGTCGGGCGCGCGAAGATACTCAGATG
>JALYOK010000294.1 GCA_030856925.1 Pseudomonadota bacterium | reverse complement strand
GGGAAACCTATCACCTGCCAAATCGTTAAGCTTCCCTTTGTACAACATCGATATTTTCGCAGTTAAGTTTCGGAGACCAATCAATGGCAACAATCAAGTTTACCCAAGACCATGAATGGATTCGCGTCGAGGGCGATATCGGTGTGGTCGGGATTACCGACTTCGCGCAAGAAGAGTTAGGCGATCTGGTGTTCATCGAGTTGCCCGTCACAGGAAAGCATTTTGCCCAGGGCGAAGAAGCTGCGGTGATCGAGTCTGTCAAAGCCGCAGCGGATCTAAAGGCGCCGGTCAGCGGTACCGTGACTGAAGTCAATTCATCACTGACCGACGAACCCGGAAAAGTCAATGCGGATCCCGCCGGCGCGGGCTGGTTTTTCAAGATCAAAATCGCCGATGCTAACGAGCTGGTTGGTCTTCTCGACGAAGCCGCTTATCGCGCGCTAGTGAAAAAATAATTGGAGGTCAGCATCATTGCGTCGATAGTGACATTCGTTTTTACTCGCGCCGGTTCACCACCCTCCTCCGGGACGCAAGCATGACCGATTCTCGCCGCTCCCTCGATGATTTAGAACAAAGCGAAGACTTCATTCGCCGGCACATCGGACCGAGCGCCGCCGACCAGGCCGACATGCTCGCGGCGCTTGAACTGGACTCGATCGAACAATTGGCGGACCGGGTCGTACCGGCGGAGATTCGTCTCAATGCGCCGCTTACAATCGGTGAGGCTCGTTCCGAGCCGCAGATTTTGCAGGAACTGAAGCTTATCGCAGCGCGAAACAGGGTGATGAAATCCATGATCGGCATGGGTTATTACAACTGCCATACACCGACGGTTATCCAGCGCAACGTTCTGGAAAACCCGGCGTGGTACACGGCTTACACACCCTATCAACCGGAAATTTCCCAGGGTCGCCTGGAGGCGTTGCTGAATTTTCAAACTATGGTGTCCGACCTAACGGGGATGGAAATTGCCAACGCTTCGTTGCTCGACGAGGCCACCGCCGCCGCCGAAGCGATGTCGATGTGCCTGCGTCTGGCCGAGAGCGGCTGCCGGGCGTTTTTCGTGTCACAGGACTGTCATCCTCAGACCATTGCCGTGGTGCGGACCCGTGCCGAAGCCATCGGCGTGGAGATCATCATCGGCGACCATCGCCAATACACCTGCGACCAGCAGGTTTTTGGCGTGCTGTTGCAATATCCCGCCTCCAACGGCGAGATTCACGACTACCGCGACGCGGTCGCAGCAGCACATGCAAGGGGAACCCTCGTCACCGTCGCTACGGACCTGTTGAGCCTTGCCCTGCTCACGCCGCCGGGAGAGTTCGGCGCCGACATCGCTGTCGGCACCACCCAGCGCTTTGGCATGCCGCTCGGATACGGTGGGCCCCACGCCGCTTACATGGCAACTAAACGCGCCTTCGTACGGGCCATGCCGGGTCGGTTGGTGGGTGTGTCTATCGATAGCCATGGCAACCCCGCCTACCGCCTCGCTCTTCAAACTCGCGAGCAGCACATCCGTCGGGAGAAAGCCACCAGCAACATCTGCACTGCCCAAGTGCTGCCGGCGGTTGTCGCCGCCATGTACGCCGTGTACCATGGCCCGGCGGGACTCAAGACCATCGCCGGGCGAATTCACCGTTTGACCGCCGTGCTCGCCGAAGGCCTGCGCAGGATGGGTTGCGAAGTTAAGACTGAGTGTTTCTTTGATACTATTTTTCTTGCGACTGGGACACGTACCGCGGCGATTTATTCCGCCGCGCTCGGCAGCCAAATCAACCTGCGTCATGTGGATGACTCAACACTAGGCATTTCCCTGGACGAAACCACGACGCGGGCGGACGTCGAGGCATTGTGGAGAGTTTTCTCGGCGAAAGAAAAGGTCGACTTCACACTAACTGAAATCGAGCCTTTGGTGACGAACCGACTCTCGGCTGCATTAAGCCGAACCACGCCCTACCTGGCCCATCCGGTTTTCCACAACCGTCGCTACGAGACAGAAATGCTGCGCTACCTGCGTTCCTTGGCGGACAAAGACATCGCGCTCGATCGCGCCATGATTCCGCTCGGATCTTGCACCATGAAATTGAATGCCACCACCGAGATGATGCCCATCACCTGGGAAGCGTTCAGTGGTATGCATCCGTTCGCGCCACGCAATCAGGCCCAGGGTTATCATCAACTCATCCGCGAGTTGGAAACAATGCTATGCGCCATCACTGGTTTTGCCGCCGTGTCGCTGCAACCCAATGCCGGCGCCCAGGGTGAATACGCGGGCTTACTTGCCATCCGTGCCTTTCACGCCAACCGCGGCGAACGCCATCGCACCATCTGTCTCATCCCGAGTTCTGCCCATGGCACCAATCCCGCATCGGCGCACATAGCGGGTCTTGATGTCGTTGTCGTTGCCTGCGACGAGGCGGGTAACGTCGACGTCGCCGATCTCAAAGCCAAGGCGGAGCAGCATGCGGCAAATCTCGCCGCGCTGATGATCACCTATCCTTCGACTCACGGCGTATTCGAAACGGCGATCCAAGAGATTTGCCATGTCATCCACCACCACGGCGGCCAGGTCTATAT
>JALYOK010000288.1 GCA_030856925.1 Pseudomonadota bacterium | reverse complement strand
CAGCGGTGCATGGCCTAAGAGGCGCGCTGGTATTGGCTTTGCAGTGGGGGCGGTGGTTACCCTTCCGCGGGGCCTTACTGCAGCGTTTCCTACTCGACCTGATCGACGCTGACGTGCCGCACATCTTTACCTTTCACCAGATAAATGATGTATTCCGCCATGTTTTTAGAGTGGTCGCCAATGCGTTCGATTGCTTTGGCGATGAACAGGATTTCAAGCGATGCCGATATGGTGCGCGGATCTTCCATCATGAAGGTGAGGAGCTGTCGCAGGATGGCGCGGTAGGCTTCGTCTACGAGTTCGTCTTGACGCAGCAATGCGACGGCCGTGGTGGTATCGAGGCGGGCGAATGCGTCGAGGGCTTTGCGCAGCATCTCGAGGGCGAGATTGGCGATGTGTTTGATGTCGGCAAGCCGCGGCGTGTACAGGCGCTCAGAGGTGTGGATCAACTTGGCCATGCGCGCAATTTTGTCGGCTTCGTCGCCGATGCGTTCGAGATCGGTGATGAGTTTGACCACCGTCATGACCATACGTAAATCGCCGGCCGCAGGCTGGCGTCGGGCGATGATGTGGTTGCAATCCTCGTCGAGGGCGACTTCCATTGCGTTGACGTGATGATCTTTCTCCACCACTTGATCCGCAAGACGGATGTCACCGGTGGTCAAGGCGTGCAGCGCCTGTTCGATTTGCTGCTCAACCAGTCCGCCCATTTGCAGCACGCTGGCGCGCAGCCGTTCCAAATCGGCATCGAATTGTTTGGAGATATGTTCGGTTTGACTCAAAGTTTTCTTTCCGTATGGCCAAATGAAGTTACGCGAAGTCCGTTACAGTTTTGTGACGAGCCACTATTTTGTCAACACCTTGAGACCCAGCGCGGTTCCCAGCAGCAGCACATCCGCCGGACGGCGGGCGAAAATTCCGCAGGTGACCACCCCGGGAATCTGGTTGACGGTGGATTCCAGTTCCACCGGATTGCTCATATTCAGATCATAAACATCGATAATCAAGTTGCCATTGTCAGTCTTGAAATGCTCTCGCAGCGCGGGCGATCCGCCGAGGCGCACCATCTCGCGGCCGACGTGGCTGCGGGCCATGGGGATGACTTCGACCGGCAGGGGAAATTTCCCCAAAACCTCGACCAGCTTGCTTTCGTCGGCAATGCATATGAACTTCGTCGCCACTGCTGCAGCGATTTTCTCGCGCGTCAGTGCGCCGCCACCGCCTTTGATCATGTGCAGATGTTGCGTGATTTCGTCGGCGCCATCGACGTAAATCGGCATCTCAATTACGCTGTTGAGATCGAACACATGCATGCCCGCTTGCCTCAACAGCATCGCGGTTTTTTCCGAACTCGCGACGCAGCCATCTATCTTGTGCTTGACCTTGGCCAACTCGGCGATGAAAAAATTCGCCGTCGAGCCCGTGCCCACGCCGACAATGGCGTTGGGGGTGACGTAGTCCAATGCGGCCTTGGCCGCCTGTTGT
Source organism: Pseudomonadota bacterium (assembly GCA_030856925.1). Lineage (GTDB taxonomy): Bacteria > Pseudomonadota > Gammaproteobacteria > Burkholderiales > JALYOK01 > JALYOK01. The sequence goes on along the minus strand of JALYOK010000288.1, from coordinate 4,853 downwards.
TTTAAATCGTCCTGCGACATGTGGGCTTCGCTTTTATCGCTTGCTAACGAAGAGAATAAACCGAAGTCACAGAATACACCATCGCCGTGCGCCCGAGAGAACTCTGTTAAGCTCGGCGATAATGAAAGTCGACTATTTAGAAAGAATTCTTAACGCCAACGTCTACGATGTCGCGATCGAAAGTCCGCTCGACTTCGCCCCGAGTTTATCGCAGCGCTTAAATAATAAGCTATTGCTGAAGCGCGAAGATTTGCAGCCGGTGTTCTCGTTCAAGCTGCGCGGCGCCTACAACAAGATGTCCAAGCTCCCGGCCCATGCGCTGAAACGTGGCGTCATCGCCGCGTCCGCGGGCAATCATGCGCAAGGCGTCGCGCTGGCGGCTCAGCGTTTGGGCGCGGCGGCGACCCTCGTCATGCCGGTGACCACACCGCAAATCAAGATCGCCGCCGTCGCCGGACGCGGCGCGCACGTCATTCTGCAGGGCGAATCGTATAGCGAGGCTTACACGCATGCCGTCGCCCTCGGAAAAAAACGCGGTCTGGCCTTCATTCACCCTTACGACGACCCCGACGTGATCGCCGGCCAGGGCACCATCGGCATGGAAATTCTTCGCCAATGCCGCGAGCCGATCCATGCATTGTTCGTCGCCATCGGCGGCGGCGGTCTGATCGCGGGGATCGCAGCTTACGTGAAACGCCTGCGGCCAGAGATCAAGATCATCGGCGTTCAGCCGCAGGATTCCGACGCCATGGCGCGCTCGTTGCGCGCGGGCCGGCGGGTGGCGCTTTCCCACGTGGGCTTGTTCGCCGACGGCGTGGCCGTCAAGCAAGTCGGTAAGGAGACCTTCCGCTTGGCGCAGCAATACGTAGACGACGTGATTCTGGTGGATACCGATGAAATCTGCGCGGCCATGAAGGATATTTTTCAGGATACCCGCGCAATCGTCGAACCCTCCGGCGCACTCGGTGTGGCGGGCGCCAAACGCTACGTCGCAACGTCCGGCCTACGCGGCGCGACCGTCGGCACGGTGCTGTGCGGCGCCAATATGAACTTCGATCGCCTGCGCTTCGTTGCTGAACGCGCGGAACTCGGCGAACAGCGCGAAGCTGTATTGGCAGCCACCATTCCGGAAATGCCGGGCAGCTTTAAACGCTTCTGCGAACTGATCGGAAGCCGCAACGTGACGGAATTCAACTACCGCCATTCCGACCCAAATGAAGCTCATGTCTTCGCCGGGCTGGAGATTGCAAGCCGGGCGGAAAAAGAAAAAATTCTCGCCACGTTAAAGCGCAATAACATTCAAACTTTGGATTTGACCGACAACGAACTGGCCAAGCTGCACATCCGCCATCTAGTCGGCGGACGGGCCCAGGGCGTCAAACACGAGCACCTGTACCGCTTCGAATTCCCCGAACGGCCCGGCGCCCTGATGAAGTTTCTCTCCACCATGGGCCACGACTGGAACATCAGCTTGTTCCACTACCGCAATCACGGCGCTGATTACGGCCGCGTGCTGGTCGGCATTCAAGTCCCACCCGGCCAAGATCGCGCCTTCCGGCGGTTCTTGAATCAGCTAGGCTACGAGTATTGGGATGAAAGCCGGAATCCGGCGTATAAGCTGTTCTTGAACTGACGCCACCAGAACGCAAGCAGGCTGCAAGCTTGCAGCATGTATCGCCAGCAGCCACGATTCATGCGGGTTTAGGCAATGCGCAACCTAACGGGCGCCGTGCGCACGCTACTTTTCCAGTGTGATCAGGTTTTCCACGCCGCGGCGCTCGTTTTGACGGCGTTCGAGCAGTTGACGGCGCTCGATGCTGCTGTCGGATTCGCGCACCCAGACGGTTTTGGCGTTGGTGAATTCGCGGATGCCGTGATAAGAGAGTTCGCGCCCGAACCCGGAGGCTTTGATTCCGCCAAAAGGTAGGCGGGGGTCGGAACGCACCATACCATTGACGTAGCTGGCGCCGGCCTCAATTTGATGGGAAAGGCGCTCGGCGCGCTCGTGATCCTCGCTCCAGATGCTGGACGCAAGGCCGTAGGCACTGTCGTTGGCGATACGAATAGCATCCGCTTCGTCGGCGGCACGGATGACGGTGGCGACCGGACCGAATACTTCTTCGTGATAAACACGCATGGCAGGCGTGACCCTATCAAGAATGGATGCGGGGTAGTAAGAGCCGGCGCCGGGAAAGGGTTCGCAGCCCAGCAGCGCGGTGGCGCCTTGCTGAATGGCGTCGGTTACCTGATCTTGCAGCTCGTCGCGAATTTCGCGCTTGGCCATCGGGCCCAGGTGTACACCGTCGCTATTAGGGTCGCCAAATTTCAATTCCTTGGCGCGCTCGCACAGGAGTTGCACAAACCGATCGGCGATTTCCGGTACGACGATGAAGCGCTTTGCGGCGATGCAGGATTGACCGCAATTGAGATATCGAGACGCCACCGCCTGCTCGACGGCGCGTTCGACATTGGCGTCATTTAACACGATGAACGGATCGGAGCCGCCAAGTTCGAGCACGCATTTTTTAAGGTGTTGACCGGCCAGGGCGCCAATCTTACGGCCCGCGCCTTCCGAGCCGGTGAGTGTGACTGCTTGCACATGGTCACTGGCGATCACCTCGGCGATATCATCGGCGTCGACGAATAATGCGGTGAACAGATGTTCCGGCAGCCCGGCATCGTGAAATATGGCTTCAATGGCCTGCGCGCATTGCGGAACGTTGGAGGCGTGTTTGAGGAGGCACGCGTTGCCTGCCATGAGTGCCGGCGCGGCGAAGCGGAACACCTGCCAAAACGGAAAATTCCAGGGCATGATACCGAGCACGGTGCCGAGGGGCAGATAGGTTACAAAGCTGCGGCCGGCGTCGGTGCGGATCAATTCTTCGCTTAGGAAAGGTTCGCCGTGAACGGCATAGTAATCACAATTCAGCGCCGATTTCTCGACCTCGGCCCGAGCTTCGCGGGCGAGTTTTCCCATCTCCAGGGTAATGAGCGCAGCATATTCGTCGCGTTTGCGGCGCAATTGCATGCCTACCCGGCTAAGAAGATCGGCTCGTTGTTCGAAGGACGTGATGGACCAATTGCGCTGGGCGGATCCGACTCGTTCCAATACCGAGGTTAATTTCGCACGGTCCCAGGTTGGAAAACTCTTGAGGATCGCACCGTTGACAGGGTTTTGCGTAGCGTAGGCCATGGATCGATGGTGGAATAATATTGGATGAAGCGATTCGGACACCGGTTAGGGCGGTGTGGTTGAATTCCGCGGTTGTAAGAATTCAGTTATCGATATAGACCATGATTGACCGCTTCGCAAAGAAACTTTCGGAAAACTATTTTACTTTATTTTTCAACCTGTTGCGTTGTTAGCGGCAGCGCCTATCTTTTTCCGGCAAGATTGGGGAGAATAGCTTTTTGCCTCCCGATGATTTTCGAAACGATCCGAAACAGCGACAAGGAAATAACTCATGCAGCCTTTGACAGGGGTCCGCATTCTGGACTTCAGCACGTTGTTACCCGGCCCGATGGCAACCTTGTTGCTCGCTGACGCTGGCGCGGAAGTCATCAAAATCGAGCGGCCGAGCGGCGAAGAGATGCGCACCTCTCAGCCGAAGATCGGTGGCGACAGCGTTAATTTCGGATTGCTCAATGCCGGCAAGCGCAGTCTCGCCATCGATCTCAAAGCGCCGGGTTCGATCGACAAATTAACGCCGTTGATCGCGAGCGCCGACGTCGTTATCGAACAGTTTCGTCCCGGCGTGATGGATCGTTTGGGTTTGGGTTACGAGTTTATGCGGGCGATCAATTCGCGCATTATCTATTGCTCGATTACCGGTTACGGACAGACGGGGCCCAAATCGCAAATCGCCGCCCATGATTTGAATTACGTCGCCGAATCGGGTTTACTCGCCATCGCCGCCGATAGCGCCGGCGCGCCGGTCGTACCCCCCGCACTGATCGCCGACATCGCAGGCGGCGCGTATCCGGCGGTGATGAATGTTTTGCTTGCGCTGCGCCGGCGCGAGCAGTCCGGCGCCGGTTGCAAGATCGATATCTCGATGAGCGATAACATGTTCACCTTTTTGTATTGGGCCATGGGCGAGGGTGTTACGACCGGTAAATGGCCAACGCCCGGTGGCGGTTTGATTGCCGGCGGCAGCCCGCGTTATCAAATCTATCGCACTGCCGACGACAAGTTCGTGGCCGCGGCGCCGTTGGAACAAAAGTTCTGGGAGAATTTTTGTGAATTGATTAATCTAGATAAGTCGTTGCGCGACGACGGCATAGATGCCGCCGCCACCAAGCGCGTCGTCGCCGCCATTATCGCTAAAGACACGGCCGCAACTTGGACCGAGCGCTTCGAGCAGAAAGACATTTGCTGCTGCATTGTGAAAACGATAGAAGAGGCGACCAATGACCCTCACTTCGTTTCGCGCGGCCTGTTCGCGCGCAAGCTGAACATCGGCGGTCATTCAGTTCCGGCGTTACACACACCGGTATCGCCGACATTTCGTGCCGGCGTTACAGAACAAGAATTTCCGACGCTGGGCGCGGCCAACGACTTTCTGAATTAACTTGCAGGACAACCACTGAAGTTGATAAGGCTGCGGAAATCCTGCAGCCGCTAGAAAAGGTGCTTGACCCTATGGCGCGACGCGAATTCGATTCCGAGGCCTCATCCATTGCTGACCCATTTGCGTAGCGAATGAGACGGGTATTCGGTTCACCAAGCCGAAGGCAGTGGCGCTGGCTATTCGTTGGAATCGCGTTGCTGTTGTTACTGCTGCTCGCCATCGTAGCGTTTTTCGTCGCGACCTTCGATGCCAACTCGCATAAGGCGCGGCTCTCAGCCATGG
>JALYOK010000283.1 GCA_030856925.1 Pseudomonadota bacterium | reverse complement strand
GTGCGGGTCAACGCGGTTTGTCCCGGACTTATCGAAACCCGCTGGCATACAGCGCGTTTTCCGAACCGCGGCGACTACGAAAAGTTTCGCGCCAAGTACGCCGAGAACGTCGCGCTGGGCAAGGCGTGCAGCGCCGACGACGTGGCGGCGGTGGCGGTGTGGCTAGTGGAACACGGCGAGATGATCACCGGGGAGATGATAAAGGTCGACGGTGGGCAGCACCTCGGACCGGCTTGGCGCAAGCGTTAGCCGGCTGTTACAAAGTTACTCGAACCGCACGCTGACCGTCGGATCACCGGGTAATCCTTGGTATGTCACCTTAATGCTGAGACCGGCCTGCGGGGTTGCGGCCGGGAAAAATGCGCCTACTCCGAGCTTGTCTCCCGGCTGCACGCGCTGCGCGAAATGCTCGAGATCGCGGACGATCCACATGATCGAATTGATCGGATGGCCCAGAACATCGCTGCCCTTGCCCCGGCCGATCAGTTCACCTTTTTGATCTTCCATGACGATGGTCATAGTCTCAAGCTGCATCAGGAATTCCTTGGTCGCCTCGACCGCGATGGGTTGCCCCAATACGCCCCAGCGGGAACCGATGTTGGTGGCGATAAGATTCAACATGTCTGTCGGCGTTCCTTCTTCCAACATAAGGTCCGACAGGTCAATGAAAGGCAGAAAATGCGAAATGTGTGCAAGCGCGTCGAGCGGCGTTAGCGCACTTTTTATATCGTGGTCTTTCACCACGGCAATCAAATCCGCCGAAAACCTCGGCCGCGCGCCGAAGTTTGCCGGCACCACCGCCCCGTCGGTCAGAAACATGTTCTGGAACAGATAGCCGCGCAAAGGTCGATCCACGTCGGTGCCGGGGCGAGTGCTGAGGCTGGTGTAGCCTGCTTTGTAACCGGCTTGAATTCCTTTGGTTCGACCGATTTCTGCGGCGAGCTTACCCTGTGCGCAATAGGCCTCGATCACGTTATGCAAGTTCTGGAACGGGGGGATCGGCAACCGCGCTTTATAGGCGGCGGCGGCGGCGCTGATCACTTCGTATTTCGGGCAAGCAGCTTCGGCGCCGACCGCTGCGAAAACAATGGTTATTGCGGTGACCCAATACTTATTCATTCTTCGCTCCGTGGACTGGCCCCAGTGAAGTGCTTCGCCCGCCGCGCTTTTTCGGCTGCGTGCCCGAGGATTAAACTGTTTTATCGCGCTGGTCTTTGATCTGCCGCTCCAGCCGAACGATCAGCCGGGCGATGCTACCCATGTTGGGATTAATTTTCAGTGCGCGTTGGAAATACTCGATCGCTTGTTCAAGCAATCGAAATTCCACATGGATGTGGCCATAGCCTGACAACGCACCGAAATGGTAGGGATTGCGTTTCATCACCTCGTCGCAATCCTCCAGGGATTTGTCGTATTGCTCGGTCATGAAATAAAGTGTCGCGCGCTTGTTCCAACCCTCTGCGAAATCCGGTTTGAGCTTGATGATCTCGGTGAAAGTCGATATTGCCCTGACCAAGCTGCCTTCGTTCATCTCACGGATGCCGCGTGCATAAAGCCGATCGACGCTGGGATCGCCGGAGCGCGCCCAAATGCGCCAAATAGCTTGTTCCGCCGTGTTGCGCACCGTTTCGTTGTCGTCGCGCAGGCTGTTCAACAGCGCCACCACGTCCTCCATGGCGCCGACGTCACCCAGCCGGTCGGCTGCGGCCGCACGTATTTCCGTATCGCTGTTCTCCAACGCTTTTAGGGCGTCCTCCCGGCCGAGCTCGGTTGCAGCGAATGCGCTCGCGGCAGCGATTGTCCAAAAAAGGAAGCAGCTTAAGAAAATGTTAATGCGGCGTTTCATGGCAAGTCTCCGTGACCTTGATGGCTTCATTCTAACGTAGTTGCCGGATCGGCTCACGCGCCGCGTCTTTTTCTCTTGTAGCGCTTAGAACGCGCCGCGAAACAGATTGCTTACGCATGCGGTCTGGGATAAAACTCAACTTACCGCGCGCTCCGCTGGCTTGGTAATCGGTATAAAGGATCGAGGCAGTAAGATCGCTCGATTCTCGAAAATCTCCCGTCATACACTCGAACAAGAAATCGTACAATCGTTCCAACGCGATCTCATGGGTCCTGCCGGTCTTGGCGAATAGCCAATCGGAAAACCGTAAAAACCGCTCGAACGGCGCGTCCCCAAGCAATATCGGCACGGTGCGGGGAAAGCGCCCGGAATTCGCGACCAATTCCCAATAGCGGGCGAAGCGCGACAAACGCTGCATGGCGCCAAAATCGATACGATCGGTCGCGAGAATGTTGTAGGGCGGCGCGGGGTTGTAGCGCATTTTGAATTTTTGGGAGTGGCGATCGATAGGCGTTCCGCGCAAGCGTTTTAAAATGCCGACCTGGATATCGTGAGGGTTCAACGCGACGAGCCGGTCAAAGCCTTTGCCGAAACTTTCAACGTCTTCGCCCGGCAAACCGACGATCAAATCCACATGCAGATGGGCCGCGGATTCGTTACGCAGCCAGGCGATATTCGCGGCCGATTTATCATTGTCTTGGCGGCGACTGATAAGCGTTTGCACCTCGGCATTCCAGGTTTGAATGCCGATCTCGAATTGCAGACGCTGCGGCGGAAATTTCTTGATAACCGCTTTCAATAGATCGGGCAGGTGATCGGGGATCACCTCGAAATGCACAAACAACTTTTCATCGAGGCGTTCGAGAAAAAATTCCAGGATCTTGATGCTGGTGGCGATCTTGAGATTGAAGGTGCGGTCGACGAAGCGGAAATGCCGCGCGCCCCGTCGATACAAGCCGTCGAGTTGCCGCAGCACTTCATCCACATCGAACGGCCAGGCGGTTTTGTCCAGCGCCGATAAACAAAACTCGCACTTGAACGGACAACCGCGCGAAGCTTCGACATAGATGAACCGCTTGGCGACATCTTCGTCGGTGTAGAGTGCGTAGGGTAACTTGATTTCATTAAGAGGCGGTTGCTCGCCGGCGATGATTTTTGTCGTCGGCGCCGCTCCCGCAATCACATCGCGACACAGCTTCGAAAAAGTGACATCGCCCCAGCCGGTGACGACGTAATCAGCGCTGGCAATGATCTCTTGCCGATCGGTTTCGTAACTTACTTCCGGGCCGCCGAGCACGACCACCACCGCCGGCGCGACGCGCTTCAAAAGCGCGACAACTTTGGTCATCTCCTCGATATTCCAGATGTAAACACCGAGCCCGACGATGCGCGGTTCGCGTTTCAGGATCGCTTCCACCATGTCGATGGGGCGCACACCGAGTACGAATTCGGCGATTTCCGTGTCGTCGAACAGCGCGCCCATATTGGCTTTCAGATAGCGCAAGCCCACGGCGGCATGGACGTAACGGGCGTTGATGGTGGCTAGAACAATGGCGGTCATGGCATCATTGTCGCTTTGTTTTCGCCACGCTGGCAACCGCGTTGCCATGGCCGGAGAGCCGCGCCCAGCTTGCCTGCTGGCGGGCATTGACCTGAGAGGCAAGCGGGATGTGCCCCATGGGCATGCTCACTCTACAATTTTTTCAGGATCAAACCCTTGAGGTATTCGCCTTCGGGAAAATGCACCGACACGGGATGGTCGGCTGACGCGCCGAGCCGCGCGATAATTTGCGCATTGACTTTAGCGTCTACTGCGGCGCCGGCAACGATCTTCTGAAACAAATCCGCGTTGACGCCGCCGGAACAGGAAAACGTCACCAACAGGCCTTCGCTTGCGAGCAATTTCAAGGCGAGCAAATTGATGTCCTTGTAGGCGCGCGAGGCTTTCTCCGCGTGGCTGGCGGTGGGCGCGAACTTGGGTGGATCGAGGACAATGAGATCGAATTGTTCCGCTTTGTCCCGCAAGGTGCGCAGCGCCTGAAACACGTCGCCCTCCCACCAAGTCGCTTGATCTTCGCTGAAGCCGTTCAGCGCGAGGTTTTGCTGAGCAAGCACCAGCGCGCTTTCGGAACTATCGATCGACAACATCGATCGCGCCCCGGCACGTAACGCGCCGATGGAAAATCCGCCGGTGTAACAAAAAGCGTTTAACACTTTTTTGTTTTTCGCGAGGTCCATTACGCGGCGGCGATTATCCCGTTGGTCCAAATAGAAACCTGTCTTCTGGCCCAGCACCACGTCGACCAGATAATCCACACCGTGTTCGTGGATGCGAACCGGCTCGGACGGCGCCGCTCCGAACAAAGCACCGATGCGCGGCGGGAACCCCTCCAGTTCACGCACCTCGGCGTCGGAGCGCTCGAAGATTGCGGCGCACGACGTCAATTCGCACAACCCCGTAACTAATTCGTCGCGCCAACGTTCCGCGCCTGCCGTCAAGAGTTGCACGACTAACACATCGGCGTATTGATCGACAATCAAACCCGGCAAACCATCGGATTCGGCGTGAACCAAACGCACGGCATTCGTTTCGCCGGATTGCAATAGTGCCGTGCGGCGCGCGATCGACGCCCGCAAACGTTCGCGCAGAAAAGTCGCGTCGATACGATCGGCTTCATCAAAACTCCAGACTCTGGCGACAATTTGGGAGGTGGGGCTCCAGCCGGCGTAGGCCAAAAATTTGCCATCCGACGATTTGATGGTTACGGTCTCGCCTGCGCCCGGTTCGCCGTTGATCTTGGCCACCGCGCCGGAAAATATCCACGGGTGGCGACGCTCCAGTGAGCGTTGACGATCGGGCTTTAGGATTACTTCCATGGAATTTTTACCGGTGGACAAACAGCAAGGATCGACATCATACTTGATCGATCCATCGACACTAGTTTTCCCATGACCGATTTTGAAGCTCTGCGCCAGTCCGCTGAGCTGTTAGCGAAAGGCGATTGGCAGAGCGCCCACGTAATCGCGCAAGACGATGAATCGCAAGCGGGATGTTGGATACATGGCATCGTACACGTGCTCGAGGGCGATCTCGATAACGCCCGCTATTGGTATCGCCGCGCCGGGCGGGCGTTCCCCAAGAATTTTTCCATCGACAGCGAACTCGCTTCGCTACGGGAAACGCTTTCTGAATAACCAACCACGTCCCGAGAACTGTTAAGTCCTAGGGCCAGAGCCAATATCCATGCGGCTCTCCAGACACTCGCATGGCGCTTATTACTTCTGGCTACCTCCCGAATTTTCTCGAATCTTTGAGCAAACCTTTCGATTCGTTAACGAGGCGCGCCCTTCGCTCGAACAGCAACGCATGCCTGACGCGATCTATTTTTATGAGAGGGTAGGTTGCCGATAGCGTTGGCCTGCGACACAGTGTGGGTGCGGCTCTTACGGGAGGTCTTGCCAGGAGGCAATGGCCCGAGGCCACCCGGTATCCATCGGCCTTCTGGCAATGGGTTCGATCAAACTCCGGCTGCCTTCATGCTCGCAACGAACTCGCGGATGCGTTTCGCATTCATGCCGACGTCGCTCTTGCCCATGCGCGACATCGAGCGCATATCGAGTTGGCTGCCGCCGGCCGCAGGGGTGATGCGTATCACCATATCGTCTTTGAAGCCGTAAATGAGGCTCGTCACCGTGGCTTCGATACGTCCCGCCTGCGCGTCGGCCGCGGCGATTTCCCAACCGGCGGCGCGGGCGGCGGCCTCGGCTTTCACGAATAATTCCGACGGCGATAAATTAGAGGTTATGGGCCCAATGTCGGGATACGCCTGCTTCTGTTTCTCGGCGATTTCCGCGCCTTTGTAGTCAAGACCGTTCGGAGCCGCTTTGCGGACGTCAGCCAGGGCGATGAAGGCCGGCGGATTGGTGGTGTCGGTGGTGATGTCGTGGATATAAGGCAGGCTTTGCACCTTGCTGTACTGGACGAGCACATAGCCGGCGAACAACCCGCTGATGATCAATCCCGCAAGGGCACGGCCGACGGGGATCGGGGTTTTTCCGAGCTTGGCGAACAATAGCCCGACGATGCAAAGCGCGAAGCCCGCGAGCGTCGCGAAGGTTGCGTACCTCAGAATAACGCGAAGGGCAAAGCCAAAATCCCACAGGCCTAAACGAAAACCTAGCGGCGACAGAATGATCCCAACCACACCGGCCAGCGAAAGCCAGAAGCCCACCGCGCCGGCAAAAATTGCAATGCGAGACATGTCGTTCTCCCGAAAGTGATTGGTTGCATGATAGCGCGATCGCGGCGCGCGGTGTGCAATTGGTGGATCAGGTCGCCCTACTTTCAATGTTTGGTTGGTCGATTCATCCGCACCAAATCGGAACGGGCAAGCGCAACGAACGTCTCAGGCCGGGCATCGCGACAAGGCGCCATTCGCGACGCAGGGAATTAAACCATCGTCGAGGGCAGCAAGTCAGGTAAAATCCCGACAATCGCCGCTGCTACGATGGCGCACATGCAAATAGAAACGTTCAACCTGGGAGGAGGCACCGATGACACAATCCACCGCTGATATCAAAACGGCAAACTTCGATCCTTACTATCTCGATCCCCGAGACGTTATGGAACCACCCACCGAGTTCGGCAAAATAATAAAAAAAATCGGCCCCGGAATCATTCTCTCGGCTTCGATCGTCGGCTCCGGCGAGTTGATCGCCACCACAACGTTAGGCGCCGAGGTTGGCTACACGGTGCTGTGGCTGATTATTTTTTCCTGCCTCATCAAGGCGTTGATCCAGTCCTTCATGGGGCGCTACACGATCGCCAAAGGCGAGCCGAGTTTAGAGGCCTTCAATCGAATACCGGGTAGGTTCGGTAAAGTCAACTGGGTGGTGTGGGCGTGGGTGGTAATGGTATTTTTCACCTTATTCCAAATCTGCGCCATGTTTGTCGGTGTGTCGCAAGCGATGAAGCTAGTCACCGGCATCGAAGTCGTGTGGTGGGTGTTGGCCTTCTTCGTCCTGACCTTAGTGCTGCTACTCGGCGGCGCTTACCACCGCATCGAAGGTATCGCCATGATCAAGGTCGGCGTGTTCACCTTGATCACGTTGTTGGCCGCCGTTGTGCTCACCGGCATGCCGCACTTCTCCTGGGGTGATGTATGGCAGGGCATGAAGTTCGAATTGCCGGATAAAGGGCTCGCCACCGCGCTGGCCGTGTTCGGAATCACCGGCGTCGGCGCCGCGGAATTGTACGCTTACCCCTATTGGTGCATTGAGAAAGGCTATGCGCGCTGGACCGGGCGGTACGAAGACAGCGAAGCCTGGCGCCGGCGCGCGCGCGGTTGGGTGAAAGTGATGAACGCCGACGTGATTTTCTCCATGATCATCTACACCGTGGCCACTATCGCCTTTTACTTGCTTGGCGCAGGCATTCTGAATCGCATGGGCGAAGTGCCGGACGCCAGCAACATGATTCCAGTTCTATCTAACATTTACACCAAGACGCTCGGTGAATGGGCCAAATGGCTGTTCTATCCCGGCGCGATCATCGTGCTTTACGGCACCATCTTCGCGGCCACCGCCGGCCACTCTCGGATGCTGGCCGATTTCATGCGCCTGCAGGGCGTGTTCAAATCCGACGATCTCCGGGCGCGCAACCGCTGGCGCGATATTTTCATCGTTGTGCTGAGCGGTGTCCCAATCATTCTGTACTTCATCTTCGGCGAGAAGCCGGTGGCAATGGTGAAATGGGGCGGCTATGCCCAAGCGTGGACCTTGCCGATTCTGTCCTTCGGCACGGTATATTTGGTCCACCGGTTTATGCCGAAAGAGCTTAGGGCGACGCCGTTCGGCCACATCATGTTGTGGATCGGAGCGATCGTCATCAGCGGCTTCGTTTTGGTCAGCGAAGCGCGGCGTTGGAACCTGCTAGGCTGATCGACACGTAAATCGCGGGCGGATATGCGAGTTGGCGGCATTGCTTATCGATCCATTTGGCTGAGCGACGATAGCGTGACGGTTCAGGTGATCGATCAAACGCTATTGCCCCATCGCTTAGCCGTCCGTTCGCTCGTGACTTTGGCTGACGCGGAACACGCCATCAACACCATGATGGTGCGTGGCGCGCCGTTGATCGGCGCCACCGCGGCGTACGGCATGGCCTTGGCGATGGCTACGGACCCCGCCGATTCGATGCTCGAAAAAGCGCATAGATGCTTGCTGACAGCCCGACCCACCGCGGTGAACTTACGCTGGGCGCTGGATGAAATGACCTCGAAGTTGCAGCCACTCACACCGCTGCACCGTAAACAAGCGGCCTATCAACGCGCGGCGGAAATCTGCAATGATGATATCGCACTCAATCGCGCCATCGGCGAATTTGGCCTCACTTTGATACAACCAATCGCAGCGAAGAAAACCGCAAACGCGACCATCAACGTGATGACCCACTGCAACGCCGGTTGGCTCGCGACGGTGGATTGGGGCACTGCGCTGGCGCCGGTTTATCTCGCGCACGATTCGGGTATCCCGATTCACGTATGGGTCAGTGAAACGCGACCGCGCAATCAAGGCGCGTCGCTCACCGCTTGGGAATTGGGCCAACATGGCGTGGCGCACACGGTCCTCGTCGACAACGCCGCCGGCCATCTGCTGCGCAACGGCGACGTCGATCTGGTCATTGTCGGCAGCGATCGCACCGCGGCCAACGGCGATGTGTGCAACAAAATCGGCACCTATTTAAAAGCCCTCGCGGCGAGGGACAACGACGTACCGTTTTATGTGGCGTTGCCCGGGCCGACCATCGATTGGACCCTCACCGACGGCAGGAGTATCCCGATCGAAGAACGCAGCGGGATCGAAGTATCGCAAATTTCCGGCCGAAATAAACATCACGGCATCAGCTCTGTGATGCTGACGCCTCAGGCAAGCGCGGTTGCGAACCCCGGCTTCGACGTGACACCGGCACGATTGGTGACCGGGCTCATTACCGAGCGCGGCGTGTGTGCTGCATCGAAGGAAGGTTTGCTGGGGTTGTATCCGGAGCGCGCGCCGCGAGTTTTGCGATATAAACAATGAACGAACAACGCCTGCGCAAACGCATTATCGACACCTGCTTGCAAATGAGCGCGAAGGGCTTGAACAAAGGTACGGCGGGAAATTTGGGCGTCCGTTACAACGACGGCTTTCTGATCACACCGTCGGGCCTGCCGTATGAGGAAACCTACCCGGTCGACATTGTGTTCATGAATTTTGCCGGTGAGGCGTCCGGGCGACGCAAGCCTTCGAGCGAGTGGCGTTTTCATCGCGACATCCTGACCGCGCGGCCTGACGTGAACGTGGTGCTGCACGCACATTCGCCGTTCGCAACCGCGCTCGCCTGTTTGCGCAAAGACATTCCCGCATTTCATTATATGATCGCGGTCACGGGCGCGAAGACCCTACGC
>JALYOK010000282.1 GCA_030856925.1 Pseudomonadota bacterium | reverse complement strand
GGCGAAAATCTCTGTTCTACAACACCCGGTTGCTAAGTCTTAACTTGGAGCAGAGGGCGCAAAACCTGTTCGAGAAACTTTTCGTCGACGCCGCCCAATCGTGTGGTGACGATTTTCCCTGCACGGTCGATGATAACTGTGTAAGGCAGTCCGCCGCTGTTGTTGCCGAGGCGGCGGCCGAAATCGCCGAGGGTGATATCGCCCAGCAGGATCGGGTAATTGATGCCCATTTCTTTGGCGTATTTTTCCACCGGGCCTTTTTCGTCCATGGCGAGGCCGATGAACGTGACGCCTTGCTCCCGGTATTTTTGGTGTAGTTTTACCATTATGGGAATTTCCTCGCGGCAAGGTCCGCACCAGGTGGCCCACAAGTTGAGCACCATAATCTTCCCTTGCCATTCGCCGAGGGGGTGAACTTTTCCTTCCAGATCGGGGAAACTGCTGGTGTAAAGCGCGCCCGGCGATAAAACATCGGCAGGCAGGATTTGCGTTGTCGGTTCTCTATTCCAGGTGGAACCCAGGTAGATGGAGCCAACGCCCAACAACACCGCCACGATGAGAGCGAGGCGGTCGCGGATTTTGCTCATGGTTTCGAACGTTCGGAACTTCCCTAGGATTGAGCGCGTGCCAGGCCGGCGATGAATTGATCGCTTGATTGATAGCCGATTACCCGAAATGATCGGATCTCTTTGCCTTCGCGGTCGAAAAGGATAATGCCCGGCGGGCCGAATAGGCCAAAGCGTTGCAACAAAGCTTTGTCGTCAGCATTATTCGCGGTCACGTCAACCTGCAAGAGAACGACGTCTTTGAGTCGTTCCCGCACTTTGGAGTCGGCGAAAGTGAAGCGTTCCATTTCTTTGCACGAGATACACCAGTCGGCGTAGAAATCGAGCATGAGGTATTTGCCTTTTGCCGCGGCCAAGCGCTGATCCAATTCTTGACCGCTCTTGACGCGTTGAAAGAGCGATTCGTGTGCAACGTTCTTGTAGCCACCGCCCGTCAATCCGGCCAGCGGCTGCAACGGATCTTTGGTGCCACTCAATACGCCGATCAGCAATGCGATGCCACCGACTAGTGAAGCGACACCGACGCCTTTCCACAATCTCCGATAGCCTTTGGTGTGATCCGGCAAGGGATCGATTGCATGCAGGAACATCGCGGAACCGATCAACAATAACGACCACAACGACATCACCGCCCACGACGGAATCACCGGCGTGATGAGCCATATCGCCACGGCAAGCAACAAGACGCCGAAGAAATGTTTCACCGATTCCATCCACACGCCGGAACGCGGCAAGAATGCGCCCGCCGACGCACCAACCAGCAACAATGGAAGTCCCATGCCCAGCGCCATCACGAACAGCGCGGCGCCGCCGAGCATGACGTCGTGGGATTGGCTGAGATATACCAGCGCGCCTGCGAGCGGCGCGGCGACGCAAGGGCTGACGATCAGCGCCGACAGGACACCCATAAAGGTGACGCCGATGAATTTTCCGCCGGGCAGGCGATTGCTTTTTGTGGTCAACGCGTTTTGCGCACTGGCCGGCAACTGCAGCTCGTACATCCCGAACATCGACAGTGCGAGCAACACGAACACCAAGGCAAAGATGCCCAACACCCAAGGATTTTGGAGCGCGGTGGAAAGAAGCGCGCCCGACAGCCCCGCAATGACCCCGGCGATGGCGTAGGTGACCGCCATGCCGAGCACATAGGCGACGGAAAGTGAGAATGCCCGACCTTTGCCTACGTTCTCGCCCTCGCCGACGATCAGTCCCGACAAGATAGGAATCATCGGCAGCACACACGGTGTAAAAGACAGCAGTACGCCGAAGCCGAAGAAGCTCGCGACGATCAGCCAGAAATTATTCGACTGCAGCAGTTGCGCGATGCGGTCCGTTTCCGATAGGTTGGAATCCGCTGTACGCGCTGCAGCACTTGCCGTCGGTTCGAGGCCGGCGACCGGTGGCGCGTCTAGCGTGGCGGACGGCGCCGCCGCGTCGAGCGCGGCGAATCCGCCGCCGTCATTGACCGAGACCGCGCCATCGGACTTGAACGCGACCCGTTCCGTGTTGGGCGGGAAACACACGCCTACGTCTGCGCAACCCTGCGACGTTGCGCTCAAGCTCCACGGCCCGGCTGAATTGCCGCCGCTCGTATAGGGAATCACAATCCGCACTTTATCGCGCAGCGTTTCGATGCGACCGAAGAACTCGTCGTGTTTGACCTTGCCGTTGGGAATTTGCGCGTCACCGAGCTTCGCGGACTCGGAGACGAATGCGAATTTTTCGCGATATAGATAGTAGCCTGGCGCGATGTCATAGGTGACTTCCACCGACGAATCGGACACGACTTTCGCGGAAAACTTAAAGGCGACCGCCGGATCGAGAATTTCAGGTTCCGCCGCGCGAGCAAAGCTCGCGAACAGGAGAAGTGCGGTCGTCAGCCAACGTATCATTGAAGAGTTGTGCACCGGTGCTAAGATTTAATTTGAATAGGTGGCGGCATTTCGCGAGAACTTACGGCCGCAATCCAGTTCAAATATTGAGGTAAACCATCTGCAAGTGGGACTGCAATAATTTCCGGAAGTTCATAGGGATGCATGCCCTGAATTTCCTTTTCGATGGCGCTGTAATTCTGTTTTAGTGCTTTGATTAATAGCGGGATTTCCTCCGTGGTTTCGAGCGCGCCTTGCCAGATGTAGACTGAAGTGCAGGGAGCCATGATGTTAGCGCAAGCGGCGAGGCCCGAGTCAACTAGCCGAGTCGCAAGCTTTAAGGCAACGTCGCGGTTCGGCAGATTTGTGATGATTAATTGTATGTCCATGATTTGAAAGCGGTCGATGCGCCTTTTATTATTGCTTATCTTACTCGGTTTCCCCG
>JALYOK010000274.1 GCA_030856925.1 Pseudomonadota bacterium | reverse complement strand
CGATGGGACAATTCGGCAAAGTGGCTGTGTTATTGGGCGGACGATCGGCGGAACGCGAAATCTCTTTACTCAGCGGTAACGCCGTGCTGGAGGCGTTGCGCGGCCGCGGCGTCGATTCGCATGAATTTGATCCGGCACACCGAGCGCTGGAAGAGTTGCAACAAGATGGTTTCGAGCGCGTGTTCATTGCGCTTCATGGCCGTTATGGCGAAGACGGCACGGTGCAGGGGGCATTAGAGCTGCTCGGCATCCCCTATACCGGCAGTGGAGTCATGGCGTCGGCATTGGCTATGGACAAATGGCGCACCAAACTCATTTGGCAATCCGTCGGCATCCCGACGCCCCGTTTTGAAATGCTTAGCGCTGAAAGCGATTTTTCCGCTGTCACGGTGAGACTTGGTTTGCCGCTCATCGTCAAACCGTCGCGTGAAGGCTCCACCATCGGACTGACCAAAGTCACGCAAGTTACGCAAATGGCGGACGCCTATATTCTCGCAGCGAGACATGATCCGATGGTGTTGGCCGAACAATTTATATCCGGAGCGGAAATCACCGCCTCCATCCTTGGCGACATCGCACTGCCGCTGATTCGCATCGAAGCAGCGAGTGGGTTATACGACTACCACGCCAAATATTTCGCCGACGATACGCAGTATTTTTGCCCAAGCGGTTTGCCGTTGGAGCAGGAGCAATCGCTACAAGCGTTGGCAGTTAGGGCATTTGAGATCGTCGGTTGTAGTGGTTGGGGGCGCGTTGACCTGATGTTGGATCAACAGGGGGAACCGTACCTGCTCGAAGTCAATACCTCGCCCGGGATGACCAACCATAGCTTGGTGCCGATGGCGGCTAAAGTTCACGGCTTGGCGTTCCCCGATTTGGTGATTCGAATTTTGCAATCGGCCCATGTCGGATAGCCGCGCCGGCAAGCGGAAACCCGCACCAGGACTCGTTCCTGGCGTGACCTATAGCCGCGGTAGCATGGGCGAAACGATCTCTGGGCGAGCCGAATCGATTCCCATCGCCAATTGGTTTAGCGTCAATCACATGAACGGCCTCTGCAATGGGATGCTATCGATCGCCGCCTTGCTTGCAGTTTTCATCGCGTTCCATTGGGTAAGTGGCGCCGGCATTTTCGGCGTACATCGTGTGTTCGTGAGTAAGCCCGTAAAACAAGTAGATGAAGCTGTGCTTGTGAACACGATGCGCTCTCTTCGAGGAGGGTTTTTGAGCGCGGATCTCGCCGAAGCACGAGACAAAATCGGCAGCCTTTCTTGGGTCCGACGTGTGGATGTTCGGCGCGAGTTTCCGGACCGCTTGAATTTCGTTATCGAGGAGCATGAGCCCCTCGCACGGTGGGGCCATGCGGCGTTAATCAATAGCTATGGCGAAGTGTTTGAGGCGGACTATGACGGTGCGCTCCCGGAATTTTCCGGCCCACGGGGCAGCGAAGGCGAGGTGCTAGATTTTTATGGCCGCAGCAAGTCGGCTTTGGCTGCCCTGGGATTGTCGCCCGTGGCAATCGAATTATCGCCACGTCGCGCGTGGCGTCTCACGCTCGATAACGGTTTGGTGTTGGAATTGGGTCGCGATCGCAGCGACGATCGGTTGGCCGTGTTTATCCGTGCTTACCGAGCGGCCTTTGCGCGACTGCCGGCGGCGAAAGGCACGGTAGACCTGCGCTATGACGGCGGGTTTGTGGTGAAAAAAGGGTTGGGCAGGGGGCTGGTAAAGAAGGAAAGTGTGCAAGGCAATAAAGGATGATCAATAAAAATAGGGAGTACAAGAATCTAATTGTCGGTCTGGATATCGGGACCTCTAAGATCGTCGCCATCGTCGCCGAGGTTACGCCTGAAGGTCGGCTGGGAATCATCGGCATGGGAAGCCACCCTTCCCGCGGTTTAAAAAAAGGCGTGGTCGTCAATATTGAAACCACGGTAAATGCCATCCAGCGGGCCTTGGAGGAGGCCGAATTGATGGCCGATTGCAAGATACGCGAAGTAATCACGGGCATCGCCGGTAGCCACATAAAAAGCTTTAACTCGCATGGAATGGTGGCGATCAAGGACAAGGAAGTCGCTCAAGCCGATGTTGATCGCGTTATCGAGACGGCGCGCGCCGTCTCGATCCCGATGGATCAGCAGATCCTGCATATTCTCACGCAAGAATTTGTCATCGACGGTCAAGAAGACGTGCGCGAACCTCTGGGAATGGCGGGCGTGCGGCTGGAAGTAAAAGTCCACATCGTCACCGGCGCCGTGAGCGCCGGCCAAAACATCATGAAATGCGTACGTCGTTGCGGGCTCGAAGTGCGTGACCTGATATTGCAGCCATTAGCTTCCGCCATGGCGGTGCTATCGGACGACGAAAAAGACCTTGGGGTATGCCTCATCGACATTGGCGGAGGCACAACCGACATAGCCGTCTTCACCGAAGGCGCCATTCGTCACACGGCAGTCATCCCCATCGCCGGTGACCAGATCACCAACGACATCGCCATGGCATTGCGCACTCCAACCAAGGACGCCGAAGACATCAAAGTCGCCCACGGCTGTGCGCTGCGTCAATTGGCGAGCACCGAGCAGACCGTGGAAGTCCCCGGTGTCGGCGAGCGCGGCCCGCGCCAGTTGTCGCGGCAGACTTTGGCGGAGGTGATCGAGCCGCGGGTCGAAGAATTGTATTCGTTGGTACAGGCGGAACTGCGGCGCAGCGGCTTCGAGGAGCTGATGTCATCAGGCATCGTTCTGACCGGCGGTTCCAGCATCATGCAAGGCATGGTGGAGTTAGGTGAGGAAGTGTTTCATATGCCGGTGCGTTTGGGGGTGCCGAATTACGCCGGCGGGTTGGCCGAAGTGGTCAAGAGTCCGCGTTATTCCACCGGCGTGGGCTTGTTATTGGCGGGTCATGAGCAGCATAAACGCAATCAGATCATCAAACTGTCTACGAGTTCGTTTCAGCAAATTTTGGAACGTATGAAAAATTGGTTCAAAGGTAATTTTTAAGCATCGCGTTTGGTTAACTTTATGGAGGGACGTAATATGTTTGAAATCATTGAAAATCTGTCTCAAGACGCAACGATAAAAGTGATCGGTGTGGGCGGTTGCGGCGGTAATGCGGTAGATCACATGATCAATAACGGGGTAGCCGGCGTGGAGTTCATCTGCGCCAACACCGATGCCCAGGCGCTAAAGCGCAGCCAAGTGAAAAACGTCATTCAGATTGGCAGCGGCTTGACCAAAGGCCTGGGCGCGGGCGCGAATCCCGAGATCGGCAAGCAGGCCGCCGAGGAAGATCGAGAGCGTATTGCCGATGCGATCCAAGGCGCGGATATGCTGTTCATCACTGCCGGCATGGGGGGCGGGACCGGCACCGGCGCCGCACCCGTGGTTGCCCAGGTGGCGAAGGAACTCGGCATCTTGACCGTGGCCGTTGTAACCAAGCCGTTCGCCTTTGAAGGTAAGCGGATGCGCATTGCCCAAGCCGGTATCGAAGCGCTGTCGCAGTATGTCGATTCTCTGATCATCATCCCCAACGACAAGCTGATGGAAGTGTTGGGCGAAGACGTCGGCTATCTCGACGCCTACAAAGCAGCGAACGATGTATTGCGGGGCGCCGTTGCAGGCATTGCCGAAGTCATCAACTGCCCGGGCCTAGTCAATGTCGACTTTGCGGACGTCAAAACCGTTATGTCGGAAATGGGTGTTGCAATGATGGGTTCGGCGCAAGCCGCCGGTATCGACCGCGCTCGCATGGCGGCTGAACAAGCGGTAGCGAGCCCGTTGTTGGAAGACGTGAACTTGTCCGGCGCGCGCGGCGTGCTGGTCAATATCACGGCCGGTCAAACCATGAAACTCAAAGAAGTTCACGAGGTGATGACTACCATACGCGGTTTTACCGCCGATGATGCGACTGTGATATTCGGCAGCGTTATCGATCAGGAAATGGGCGATAGTTTGCGCGTGACCATTGTCGCAACCGGCTTGGGCGGTGTCTTGGGCCGTCATCAACCCAAACCATACGCCGTCATCAAGACCGGTACTGACAACTCCGCGATGGAAGTCGATTACGAAGCGCTCGCTGCGCCGGCGGTAATGCGGCGTCGTCGCGACAACACGGTCGAAGCGCTTAAGCAATCGGGTGTCGAACTGCTCGATATCCCGGCGTTCTTGCGCAAGCAAGCTGATTAGGAGGACGATCATCGACGGTAAGTGAGGGAAGCCATAGCGCAACAACTGAAAAAATTTGCCTTTGCCGAGACAGCGGCGAATGTGCTATTGTATTCAATTATTTACGCAATTCTGTTGCGTAGTCGTGCATATGATCAAACAGCGCACACTTAGAACGGTCATACACGCGACCGGAGTGGGTTTACACTCGGGTCAAAAGGTCTATATGACCTTGCGGCCCGCCCCCGTCAACACCGGTGTGGTTTTCATTCGCAGTGATCTGCCCCCGCCTGCGACTATCCAGGCGGAAGCAACTCGGGTAGGTGATACACGTCTTTCCACGTGTTTGGAAAGCGAAGGCGTGCGCGTTGCCACCATCGAGCACTTGATGTCCGCTATCGCTGGGTTGGGTATCGATAATTTGTTTGTCGACCTCACGTCCGCGGAAGTGCCGATTATGGATGGCAGCGCGGGTCCATTCGTGTTTCTGTTGCAAAGCGCAGGTATAGACGAACAACCCGCCGCAAAAAAATATATCCGCATTACTAAGCCTATGAAGGTGACTGACGGCGATAAATGGGTACAGTTCGAACCTTTCAATGGCTTCAAATTGACCTATACCATCGCTTTTGACCACCCGGTGTTCGACACTGCGAACTCCAGCGTGACAGTTGACTTCGCCGCGACGTCCTACGCAAGGGAAGTCAGTCGCGCGCGCACGTTTGGTTTTATGCAGGATGTGGAAACTTTGCGTTCCATGGGGTTGGCGCAGGGCGGCTCGCTCGACAATGCCATCGTTATGGACGAATACCGCGTGTTGAACGAAGATGGTTTGCGTTATCAAGACGAGTTCGTTCGCCATAAGATACTCGATGCCATCGGCGACCTCTACTTACTCGGTCATCCCATGATCGGTGCGTTCCACGGCTACAAAGCCGGTCATGCGCTCCATAACCGCTT
>JALYOK010000239.1 GCA_030856925.1 Pseudomonadota bacterium | reverse complement strand
GAACCAGGCCTAGCGCGTGGCGGCGCAGCGCAAAGGGATCCTTGTCGCCCGTCGGCGTCTGGCCGATACCGAAAAGACCCGTCAAAGTTTCCAATTTGTCGGCCATCGCCACGGCACATCCCACCCGGCCGCGTGGCAACGCATCGCCCGCGAAACGCGGTTTGTAGTGATCTTCTATCGCGTCGGCGACGTCGGCCGGCTCACCGTCGTGCAGCGCGTAGTAGCGGCCCATCGCTCCCTGCAATTCGGGAAACTCACCCACCATGTCGGTGACGAGATCCGCCTTGGCGAGTTGCGCCGCACGAACCGCATGCTCGACCGGGGCGCCGATCAATTCCGCCACTGCGCGAGCGATGGCGGCCACCCGCCGTGCCCGCTCGCCTTGGCTACCGAGCTTGTTGTGGTAGATCACACTCGCAAGCTTCGGCAAGCGCGATTCCAGGCTTTGTTTGCGATCCTGATCGAAAAAAAATCGCGCATCGGCCAGGCGCGGGCGAATCACGCGCTCGTTGCCTTTGATGATGTTGGAAGCATCGTTAAGACGCATATTGGAAACAATAAGGAACTGGTTGATAAGCTTGCCGGCGTCATCGAGCAGCGGAAAATATTTTTGGTTCGCTCGCATCGTCAGGATCAGGCATTCTTGCGGAACTTCAAGGAAGGCCACGTCGAAATTGCCTACATAGACCGTAGGATATTCCACCAGCGCCGTGACTTCATCGAGCAAGGCATGATAAGCATCGTCGGTTTCGAGCACTGCGCTCTGCGCGCTCGCTTGTTCGTGCAACTGGCGATCGATTTCCCGGCGGCGTTTGTCGAAGCCGGCGATAACGTTACCGGCGTTTTCGAGTCTCTCCTCATACTCGCCCGCATCGCCGAGCTCGATAATTTTTTCGCCTTGGAAGCGATGGCCTTCGGTGACGTTGCTGGCCGTAAGGCCTAACACGTTTACCGCGACAACCTTGCGGCCATGCATGGCGACCAGACGATGGACCGGCCGCACAAATTGCACCGTGGTTTCGCCATCGGCAAGTTGGTAGCTCATCACTTTCGGGACGGGGAGTTTTGCTATGGCTTGCCCGATCGCTTCTTGCAGCCGAACCGACAAGGCCGTTCCTTTGGTGAGTTCGGTGTGGATCAATACTTCGTTCTTGCCGTCTTGCTCGCGGCTCACTCGCTCGAGCATGATAGCGTCGAAACCATCCACCGGACGATAACCGAGAGATTGCAGTTTCTTCTTCAATGCGGGCGTAGGTTTCCCCGCCAAATCGAGCGCCACAGTTACGGGCATGAGCTTAGTGCGCACTTTTTTGGGCAACGACATGTTGCGCACGTTTGTGATCAGGACCGCGAGGCGACGCGGCGAGGCAAAAACGATTGTTTGGGCGTCGGCGTCCAGCAAGTCGTTGTTCGCGAGACTTTGGAAAATCTCAATCGCGAAAGCGTCAGCAAGTTTTCTTAGCGCCTTTGGCGGCAGTTCTTCCGTGAACAATTCGACCAGTAAAGTCGCAGCCGTCACGTTATGCCCTCTGATGGGCGAGCTTACCCACCATCGGGAAGCCTAATCGTTCGCGCGCCTCGTAATAAGCCTGAGCCACGCTGCGGGCGAGATTGCGAATGCGGCCGATATAGGCGGCCCGCTCGGTTACGGAGATGGCGCCGCGGGCATCGAGCATGTTGAAGCTATGCGCGGCCTTCAGCACTTGCTCGTAAGCAGGCAACGCAAGATTCGCCGTCATCAAGCGTTGCGCGCCTGCTTCGTAATCGTTGAAGTGTCTCAGCAAGCATTCCGCATCGCTGAATTCGAAGTTATAAGTCGATTGTTCCACTTCGTTTTGATGAAAGACATCGCCGTAGGTTAAAGTCTCAGTGGCGCCGTTAACGTCGCGCGCGGTCCATGCAAGATCGTAAACGTTGTCCACCCCCTGCCGGTACATCGCGAGACGTTCGAGGCCATAGGTAATCTCGCCGGTGATCGGTTTACATTCGAGCCCGCCGACTTGCTGAAAATAGGTGAACTGCGTCACTTCCATGCCGTTCAGCCAGACTTCCCAGCCCAGACCCCAAGCGCCGAGCGTGGGATTTTCCCAATCGTCTTCGACGAAGCGGACATCGTTTTGCTTCAGATCGATGCCGATTTCCGTCAGGGATCCTAAATAGAGATCGAGGATGTTGGGCGGCGAAGGTTTCAGCACCACTTGATACTGGTAATAATGCTGGAGACGATTCGGATTGTCGCCATAACGCCCATCCTTCGGGCGGCGTGACGGCTGAACATACCCGGCGCGCCACGGCTCCGGGCCCAACGCGCGCAGAAACGTGGCGGTGTGAGACGTACCCGCACCGACTTCCATATCGTAGGGCTGCAAAAGCGCGCACCCCTGTTTGCCCCAATAGGTCTGGAGCTTTAGAATGAGATCCTGGAATGTCAGCATGGGTCCGGAAGCCGCTGATTTAAGTCCGTTTCGACTCGCGAAAAGACTCAATCAGAGGGTTCGTTAAGCAAATGCTGGATTTTAACCTAGAACAGTCGCCCTAACGGACATGAATCCGGAACTACGAATTCAAGCCGGCGCCCAACGAAGGCATGACTTTTTTTATCAACCAGCAGGAGCGAAGCTATGAGCAAGAAAGACGATTACATGACGCAGATCCAGTCACAACTTAAAAAGTGGGATGCGGAAATAGACGCGCTGACGGCAAAGGCGAACGAGATCGGCGCCGATGCCAGGGACACATATTACGACCAACTGAAGATGATGCGAGCTAGCCGCGAAACCGTGGCGCAAAAAATGCAGGAATTCACATCGGCCAGCGAAGCCGCGTGGCAGGAAATGCAAAAAAATATGGAGAGCGCATGGGACAACATGAAGGCCGCCATGGAGAAGGCGAAGAGTTCGTTTAAGAAATAATGGCCTGAGCGCCGCATCCATACCTGAAGAACCGCCCCGGTACTGGGTGGGGGGCTGGCCTAGGGCCACCTTGGGCTATTGCCTCTCCGGTGGGCTGCATATGGGGTTACGCAATTTTTGACGATCCACGCTTTGATGCCTGGCGGGCCTCCCTTGCAGGGCGGGCGGCGCGCTGCATCGGAACGCCGTTCCCAGATCAGGGAGCATGCTCCCTGATCCCTTCGCCTCACCTGCCGAAATCGTTCCGAGTCCAGCGCAGGAGGTAACCGATCGGTCAGCCGACCACGCGCACGAGCTTGGCGTGCAGGACGAGCGCATCGAAGCGCACATCTTCGTGGCGTTCTTGACCTACTGCCTACCGGGCGACTGCAACTGTCGCTAAATAGACTCCGCAGAATCGATCGCGGATAAGCGCATCCGCTTGCGCACGACTTCGTTAATATGAGAATACCCTGTGTGCCCGACGACCGACCCGAGTTTTGTGCTGCTAGATGATGGGCTAAGCGTTTCAGGCGCAAGCAGCAGGCTCTACCTGAAACTGCTCGAGCGTATTGAGTGCGCAACGCCGGAGGACTTGGCGGGCTGTTTCACGCGCCTTGACCACGCGTTAAACAACGGCGGGTTCGTGATCGGACTGTTTGGCTACGAATTGGGGTTTGCGCTCGAGCCCCGAAGTCTCTGCGACGCGAATTTACCTGTCGCTTCTTCCCCGCTCTTCACCCTGCTCGTCTTCGCTCAGTGCAACTTTTTGGGGCACGAAGAGGTGGACGCCTGGGTCGACCGCGCGATCCGCGAGCGGCGGAAAGATCACCGGCCGTCCGGCATCGCGAGGCTTCGGGAGGGACTCGATCGCCAGGAGTATATTCGGCGTATTGCGCGGATTCATGAATACATCCGCGCCGGAGACACGTATCAAGTCAATTTCACCTTTCCGCTGTTTTTTGATACCTTTGGCGACCCGCTTACGCTTTACGCCGCACTTCGGCGGCGACAGCGGGT
>JALYOK010000226.1 GCA_030856925.1 Pseudomonadota bacterium | reverse complement strand
CGGAAATGTCGCGCGGCGCAGGGACTTAACGAGTGTGTCGCGGATTATTTGATTAAATCACCCCTTAAGGAGTGCATCTGATGGACACAGATAAATTGATACAACAGCAAAATACACAGCGAATTGTTGGAAATGATCCGTATGACGACCACGTAGGCCCGGGCCCTGAGATCATGGCCGCGGATACGCTTACCGGCAATGATGTCGTGAATTCCGCGGGCGAGGATCTCGGCGAGATACAAGCGATCATGTTGGATGTGCCGAAGGGCCGTATTGCATACGCGGTGTTGTCATTCGGCGGATTTCTTGGCCTTGGCGAAAAATTATTTGCTATTCCGTGGCAGGCCCTCAAACTCGACATCGACAATAAATGTTTTATCCTTGACGCCAGCGTAGAACAACTGCAAAACGCGCCCGGGTTTGATAAGGAGCAATGGCCGTCGATGGCAGACCAGCAATGGGCTCGCGATATTCATTCTTATTATTCGTCACGCCCGTATTGGGAATAACCTGTTTTGGTTCGAGTTGGAAAACGGGGAACTTTAAGGCGAGTAGGCGTCCAAAGGAGTTTCACCCTGAGCCTCTCGCAGAACCGTACTTGACACTCTCGCGTCATACGGCTCCCGTTATCCAACTGTGCATAGGTTTTGCTGATGTCATGTCACTCACCCCTCAGGGCAGGTTGGTCACCTTAGTCAACAGGATAACGCCGACCCTTCGCTCCGCCCTCATTACATGGACTTCATCACTACTACTACGGGCAGCTCGGCCCCTCGTTCCGGCATAGGTATTCTAACCGCCCGGAAATTATGTTGCGCATCATCGACTGGCATATTCCTTGCTGCGTCATTGCTAGGTTCCCGAGCGGAGCCAGTATTTCTAACACTCTAAGGAGATTTCATCATGACTTTTAAAACACTGTCGCTTACGCTTTCCGCTTTACTGCTGTCCAGCGCCAGCATATTGACGATCGCAGCGGACGATTATCCCAAGCCCGCCGCCGATCAAGGTACGTCCATGCCGCAGCCGGATAAAGCCGCAACCGATCAAGCTGCTAAACCCGCAACTGATCAAGCTGCTACACCCGACAAGGATGCGACAGCGCAGATGAAATCGTTGGATCCCGATAGCGATGGCACTGTGGATAAGGCAGAGGCCGGAAAGATGAAGGGGTTAGCCGAAGTGTTCGACGCGGCCGACAAGAATAAGGACGGCAAGTTAGATACGGGCGAGCTAGCAACGGCGATGTCGCAAATCAAGAAATAAAGTGCAGCTACGTGAAAGTGTTGCTGAAAGCCCGTTTGCTACCGGGCTCCATTTAGCGATTGGCAGCGGGACCATCAACACTTTCCCTTTCTTTCGATTTTTAGTACGGAAAACGACTGCGTAGATTAATTATTTGCTAAGGAGACACAAATGAACAAGGACCAAATTAAGGGTAGAGCTAAAGAAGTGACTGGTAAGGTTAAAGAGGTTGCGGGAAAGATCACCGGCAACGCTAAGACGGAAATAAAAGGCGCCTCCGAGAAAACGGCAGGAAAGGCGCAAGCTGGTTACGGAGACGCTAAAGAGAACATGAGAAAAGGCCGTTAATTCGCGCGGTCGCGTGTATTCGGTCGGCGGTATGCCTTCGATTGAGCTGTTCGTCGCCATGAGTTTTTTTCGAGGAAATACTAATTGCTCAGGAGAATTAAATGGGTAAATATTTTGTGGGATGGCTTCTTGGAGTGCCGGTGATAGTGCTGGTAGTGATTTATTTTCTAATGAATTAGAGACCTAATAAGTTGGCGCCGGTTATACCCAACGCAGCGCTGCCGCATGCGTCATTTAACGACGTGATCGTGGTCGTTTGACGCGCGCAACCCCCATAACTGTTGTAACGATTGGGCGATTGTATTTTTCGCGCTGGACGTGGTAGGCGAGAAGAAGTGTATATAATCCGTCGTTCCCAACTTCTATAACGTCCGGCAAAGCTGACTGGAATATGCAGATTAGGATCATCTGCTTTCTAAGATCGCTACTTGTCAATTCGGTTGAGTGGCGTTCAGGACAAAAGGATGATGTGACCGTGGATATTCTGGGGAGATTTGGTATTGATCATCGTGGAACGTCCGCCGAGTAAAGTTTTGTTAGAAATTTTGGCGGGGGGGTGTCCTACGTATTTGCGTATTTTGTCGAGTGTTTTGTAAAATTCGTTTGTAAGATGCAAATTTACAAAAGTTTAAGCTCCTGGATTTTGAACCATAGCTTTGTGCACGTTTTTTTAATTTTTGGAGAGTTAAAATGTTGGTAAACAAACTAAGATTCATAATCAGTACGATATTTGTCAGCGCCATGTTAGCTGTGGGGACTGTAGGTTGTGCGCCATCCGCCACATCACGCTCCGCTGGGACAACTGTAG
>JALYOK010000224.1 GCA_030856925.1 Pseudomonadota bacterium | reverse complement strand
TCGTAGTCGGCAATGATTGTCCCTGTCTGTCCAGGCGCCAGATCCGCCCCCATGGTCACCGTGCCCGGCAGGTTGACTTGTGTGATCACACCGGTCTTCGGGTTTTCAACGGTGAGTTGGCGCGTTGCATAGCTCGGGTTCAAAGACCCAAGCAGCAGATCGGATTCCGTCTTGAAGATGCGGGTCCCGGCGCCGGGGAAATAACCCAACCAGTTAGTAGCGCCGTTGCACATGCCAAACCACCAGGCGCAATCCCAGGCGAAATCTCCAACGACGAGTGAGTTTAGAAGGCCCGCGTCGAAACCATATACGCTCCAGCCACGCACCGGATCGCTGCGGTCATTGTCGATACTTGCGGCATGGATGTCGGCACTACCTTTGCTGCGTAATTCTCCGCCGCCGTTATTGAGCACGCCGGCAACATCGACGTTCAAGTAAAGATCGCTCTGAACTTTGCCGAAGGCATTGTCGAATGCGCTACCGGTGATGAACGCCGCCGCGCCGGCCTGCACGGAACCGCGGTTGGTTACGTTGCCGGCGAGTTCGACGTTGCCGTCGGCTTTCAGCAGATTGCCGTTGTAGACGTTCTGGCCGGCGAGCCGAATCGTGCCGCCGGTCAGAATCTCGCCGCTATTGGCGATATTGCCGATGGTGCGAATTCGGAAATCACCGTCCATCTGAATCTTGCCGCTGTTGCTGAAATCGGTTTGTGTCGTGAGCGAGAGGCTTCCGGCGTTCGGCTGCCAATTGCCGCTATTGGCAATCGACTTGGCATCGATGGTCAATAGACCTCCTGCCGCTACTTCGCCCGATGCGCTTGGGACGAAGGTTCCATTCGGCAAACTCAGCGATAGGTCGCGGGTTGCCAAGAGCTTGCCGCCGTTATTGTTGAAGGACCCGCTTGCGGTCACGTTCAGATTGCCAGTCCCGCCCAAACCATCACCTGCGCCGATCACGCCGTTGGCATTAGTGACAAGGTTTCCGATATTCGCGGTGAGCGTGTCCTTAGCCAGGAGATTGCCGCTGGCGTTGTCAACATTGCCGACGTTGAGCGTAGCGTTGCGCCCGTAGATCATGCCGTGGTTAGTCAGCGCCGCCGCGGACACTGTGGAGTTTGCCGTTGCGATCAGCGTGCCCATGTTATTGATCGTGCCAGCGCCGCCATTGACTGTCAGCGAACTACCCGAATTGACCGCGCCGTTATTGTTCATCACGTCATTCGCTTCGAGCCAGACCGGGCCGCGCATCGCGCTGATCTCGCCATTGAGAGTCAAATTGCGCGTCGCGCTGACCACAGTCCCGTTGGTCGACATGACGTCCCGCACCACAACATCACGGCCGCTGAGCACGGCAGTGTTGATGCCCGCGAGTGTGCCATTGCTGGTCAGATCGCCGATCGCATGAACGGCAAGATTTCGTGTCGCTGAGACATCGGCATTTAATTCAAGAGTGGCGCCGCTGTTGAGTACAACGTCACGCTGCGCACCGGCAGCCTGGTTGATGATCATCGCGCCGCCCGAAGTCAAATTCAGATCGATGGCGGCGTTGAGTTCGCCGCCGGTGACAAGCGGGCCACTCTGGGCAGTCAGAACGATGCTGCCGAGTGAAATAACATCGTCGCGAGCTTGTAAGCCAGTCTTCGCATTGGCAATGAGATTGCCGCCGGTCAGCACCGGGCCGGTGAGATCGATGGCGCCTTGTCTCGAGATCAGGGACGCTGTTTCCAGCACGGATACGTCGCCCACTTTGATGTCGTTTCTCGTGTCGATCGTCAGTGCCTTTGCTACCTCTAGGCTGCCGGTTAAATCGACGCGTCCCTGTGCGGTAATGATTGCATTGCTCTTTGCAAGGGTGCTGCCCTTGCCGCTGACGTCGCCAGCGGAAACAATGACGAGATTCCCCGCAGATTCCAAATCGCCGTTGTTGCTGAGGTTGCCCGCGGTGGTCGTCAGCGTCATGGTTCCGTGGGCCGTCAAACCACCCAATGCGTCGAGACTGCCGACATCGACTGTAAGGTTTTGATTGGTCGTGGTGGCGCCACCCAGCGTGACTTGCCCAACCGCGTTTAAGGTCAGGTCTTGGCCAGACTCCAATATGCCTGCGGTCGTAAGATTCCCTCCCGCGTCAAGGGACGTTGCGCCATCGACCGAAATATTCCCTTGCACCGTAACGTCACCCGCAATCGCCTGGACCGTCGCTTCACCCTTGACCTGAGCGTTTCCACCAAGGATTGCGCTGCGACCGGCGGTCAATAGAACGTTCTGCCCTGCGCCCAATTCACCACCGAAGCGAAGATCACGTCCAGCCTGGGCGTCGAGTGTGCCGATTACCAATAGACTCGCATTGTTGTCGATATCGAGGCCAGCGCGCTGGTAAAAGTTACCGCCGGTGATCACCGTGCCGGTGGTAGTTAGATTGTTTCCTGCGATGAGGTCGGCGTCAGTGACCACCCCAAGGTTGCCGCGTAGGTCAATGTCCCCGCCAGCATTGGCAGTGAGGCCATTTACCGTCACGTCACCTTGGGTTAGCAACGTGCCGCGCGTCGCCGTAAAAGCGTCATCGCCCAGCACTTCTGTATTGCCGGCGATGGTCAAGTTATTACCAGCGCTAAGCCTCGCATTGCCGGCGACGCCGAAGTCGCCATTGGTTGTCAGGTCGCCGCCGGCCGTGAGGTGGGCGTCTTTAAGGACATTGATGCGATTGCCATAGACGATGCCGGCGCCGGCAGTGAGATGAAGATTCTTCTGGAATAGGGCTTCGCCTTGGTTGGTAATAGTTCCTGTGGTGGAAGCGATATTCGCGTCACCGACGACGACGGTCGACTGTTCGCTAGTAATATTTCCACCGGCAAACAAATCGAGTTGGCCGCCGACACCGAGATTGTCGTTGAAACGCGCGGCGCCGCCGACAGTTAACGCTGCGTTTTGGTTGACAATGGTGAAGCCTGCGGTTTCTAGATTGCCGCCGATTGCCAAATTCAGGCCGGTTCCTACATCAACGTTTCCACCGAGGCTGGTATCGCGTCCAACGATCAAATTGAGCGCATCGATCACGACGATTTGCCCAGCCGCAATGACGTCGCGACCGGCCTGAACTTTGAGGCTCATACCGGCGTTAATCACTCCCCCGAAGGTGGCGTCGCCGGTGCGGGCATTCACGTCTGTCTCACCCAGCGTGACCGTGTTACCGGCGACACGGGTGTTTTTTTGAACATCGATGGCAAGGTTGCCCTTCACGCCCAAGTCGCCATCGAGGGCGGCGCTACCCTGCGAAGACGTGACGGTAATGCTGCCCTGAACAATCGTATCGCCAGTGATCGCAATATCGCGCTGGGCTGCGGCCCATAAGTCTTGCGCGACGAATATGCCACCGTGACTGGTTATGCCACCTTGGGCAGATGTCAAAATAGCATCGCCGTCGGCCTGCAACGCCTTTACGGTTGTCAAATCGTGTTGCGCGCTAAGATTCAAATTTCCTGCCGCCGCAACCTCGCCGCTCAGCTTCATTGAGCCGCCTGACTTAAGGGTCACATCGCCACCGGCAAAGGTCTGGCCGGCATTCGAGAAATCGCCTTTTGCCGCAGCAGCGAGGGCGCCGGCAACCACGATATTGCC
This sequence comes from Pseudomonadota bacterium, assembly GCA_030856925.1. Lineage (GTDB taxonomy): Bacteria > Pseudomonadota > Gammaproteobacteria > Burkholderiales > JALYOK01 > JALYOK01. Next base: position 2,904 of record JALYOK010000224.1, on the reverse strand, counting down.
ACCGAGGTTTAGATCGCGACCGGCATTGATGTTCGCCGCCGCGCCGACCTTAGTTGCATTACCGGTCGTGACATCCTGCCCGGCGGAGATAATGAGATTTTGGGCCGCGTCTACGGCGCCGTTGAAAGTCGCACTGCCCGCAGCCGCGCTGATAAGGGTATTTCCCAAGGACAGTAACTCACCCGTCACAGAGATATTGTTCTTGGCGCTGATGTCAAGATTACCCGTCGTCGCTAAAGCACCCGTTGCGTCGATACTACCGCCGTAGGAGGTGATCTTCGTATCACCGAGGGCTGCAGTCGTACCATTGGCGGCGATGTTACCTTGCGCGTCTACCGTAAGTGTCTTCTGGGTGGAGAGATTACTGAAGCTTGCCTCGCTTCCGGAAAGGATCGTGATGGCGCCGCTTACAGCAGTGCTACCCGTGATGTTGACACCATTCCCTCGCACTTCGAAGTCGCCACCGACATTTGTAGTGCCGGTCTGGGTCAAGCTGCCGCCTACCTTTAGCGTGGCGTCTTGTGTCGCGAGAAGCGAAGCGTTGATTTGTGCGCTCCCTGTCGCATCGACATTGAGATTTCGTCCAGTCTGGACGTCACCCGATAGCGTCAGGTTTCCTCGGGCGCTTATCTTTGCATCCTGTTCTGCGAGAGCAGTGCCCGCCACCGTAAGATTGCCCGCCGCGCCCAATTCCATATTTTGTTTCGCGTAAACGTTGTTGACGCGTATCTCTCCATTAGAGGAAATGCTGAGGTTCCCCATGGAGGACGCCAAGGCGCCGTCAGCTTTCACGCCGAGACCGGCGGTCGTGGCGATTATCTTGATTTGACCCGCCGTCATCGCACCCCACGCACTCCCATCTATGGCAAAGCCGTTTTGCACGCCTACGCTGTTCGGGTTGTTAGTCTTGACGGCCTCGGCACTGTTCGCAACGCCAGAACTGCCGACGGCATAATCACCGGCACTGCCGCCAACGACGCGATTGCGCCCAGCAATCAGATTGATCTGGCCGTCGCCATCCACGAGACTGGCGCGCAATGCCGCATCGATCCCGATGGTTTCGGCGATGATGTCGATACGGCCGAGTGTGCCATCGATACCGTTGCCGCCGATCTCAACTCGGCCGGACTGAACATCAAACCCGAGCGCGGTCGCCCTTTCGAAAGATGTACCGCTACCCCCATCTAGAAATTGCGGCGTGCCCGTAGTGAGCATCACCCGTTGGGTGTTGATGAACCCGCAACCCGTGCAAGTGATCCCGTTAGGATTGGCGATGATGACCGACGCCGGCGCACCGAAGACTTCGACCGTTCCGTTCAGCGAAGATGCAAAGGCACTGCCGGTGGCCATGATTTGATTGATGATAAGACTCGCGGCACGGCCGTTGAGATTGGTATTGCCGGCCACGTGGCCGCCCTGAAGGCTGCCACCGCCGGTCAGGCTGTTGTTGAGAATCAAACCCGCAGCATCAACGTCGAACCGCTGGAACTGATTGAGCGACATGCCCGCTGCGTTTGGTGCGGTGATGTTGATGACCGGTACACCCGCACTGCTATTGACGATGCCGGGTTTGAACTGTAACGGCCCATACGGATCAACGATAGGATCGGCCGCGGCAGCGGTGTTGTAGCCAAGCCGAATCGACAAATATTCGTCCACTGTGATCTTGAACGGAGCGAGCAGCATGGCGGCGGCGACGACGCCTGCGACGGTCCGCTGCCACAAGCGTAAATCACTGCGCGGCGCGGTAGACGGTAGCGCGATTTGAAGCGCGGGAACGTTGTTGATGTCGATCTTTTTCATGTTGGATCCTGGCTCTGACTGACACACGGATGAGCTTTTTGGCTAACCCCGCGATGTATTTTTGGAGTATTGGGTGCGGATGATTAGCGATCGCTGATCTTGGCGTTCTTCACCAGACTCGCGACCAGCTCAGTGCTAGCGCGCTCAATTTCTTTCTGTACCAGCGTTTGCTTCAAGGCCGTCTTGACCTTTTCGAAATCGGGTATCTGGGTGGGCCGTGCTTCATCGACTTTCACTACGTACCAAGCGTTTTTCCACTGCACCGGCTGTGCGGTGACCATGCCCGACGTGAGTAACAACAGCTTTTCAGCGAGAGGAAGCGGATAGCCTTGGGTCTGTCCCTCGACCAGCGGTAATTTAAAACTCACCCAGTCCAGCGCACCGCCGTTGGCGGCGCTTTGCGCTTTACTGAACTGCTTCGCAGTGTCGGCAAAGCTTTTGCCAGCCTTGATTTCGGCCAATGCAAGTTTTGCGCTCGCTTGGTCGGGTGTCTGGATTATTCGCGTCTTGTATTCCAGGGGGCCGAGGGCTGCGATGATTTTTTCGTAATACGCTTTGACGTCCGCATCGTTCACGGGACGCGGCTTGACTGCATCACGCAGATACTTTTGCAGCATCGCAGCTTCGCGTGCCGCGTTCGCTGCTGACTGGACTTCCGGATCAGCGGCGAGGTTCTTTTTTTCTGCTTCTTGACGCAGTAGTTCTTTGGCGATCAACTGACCCCTAACAGTCGCACGCAGCTCGGGCGTGTCGGACAAACCACGCGCCCGAGCCTGCTTCACGGCGTTATCTAGCGCACTCTGGGAGATGGCCACGCCGTTGACGGTAGCCACGACCGCAGCCGGCAACGGCGCGGCTTGGGCGATACCTTGGGCATGGTTGTTCATGGAACTGAAGCTCAGTAAAACGGATAACGCGGTGATGGAGGAAAATCGTGTCATGGGAGGCTCCTAATAAGTCAAATTGAAAGAGGCGTGAATGCGGAACTTGCTATCGGTGATCTCATCGGGATAGTGGATGGGTTTGCCAAAGATCAGTTCGGTGGTGCTGCGCTTGGTGCCGATACGCACGCCCAGGCCCGTGCCGGCGATGGATTTCCAT
>JALYOK010000200.1 GCA_030856925.1 Pseudomonadota bacterium | reverse complement strand
GAGTTTACCCTTGAGTGCAGCGAACGGGCACTCGCAATGACAATCATATTATAGATACTGGGTCCCCGCCTGCGCGGGGACGACGATCAAATTATCGCAACCGACCGGCGGAATTGTGCACAGACGGCCGCCTCACCTGCGGCTTGCCGTCGCGTGTGCCGACCGGTTTCGCGGTTGGTTTTGCATGCGGTCGTGATGCCGGCTTACTACCACCGGGACGACCTTGACGTTGGCCATTTTCCGGCCGTTGTCCGCGGTTTTGCCCGTTGATAATCGGTTCCGCTCTGATGTGCGGATTCGGTTCGAAGCCCGCCAAAACCTGTTGCGGCACCTTGCGTTTCATCATTTTCTCGATATCCGCGAGAAACTTATGCTCATCGATACACACCAGCGATGTCGCTTCGCCTTCCGATCCAGCGCGGCCGGTGCGGCCGATGCGATGCACGTAGTCTTCCGGCACGTTCGGTAATTCGAAATTCACCACGTGGGGCAATTCAATGATGTCGATGCCGCGCGCAGCGATGTCGGTGGCGACCAGCACTTGCAAGGAGCCGTCTTTGAATTCCGCGAGTGCGCGAGTGCGCGCCGCTTGGCTTTTGTTACCGTGGATGGCGAGCGACTTGATGCCGTCTTTCTCGAGTTGTAATGCAAGTTTGTTAGCGCCATGTTTAGTGCGCGTGAACACCAGCACTTGAAACCAATTGTGTTGCTTGATGAGATGCGCGAGCAACTCGCGCTTGCGCTCGCGATCGACGTGGTAGACCTTTTGCGTGATCAGTTCGGCGGTCGCTTGTTCGCGCGGCGCCTCGATCATCGCCGGTTTATTCAGTAAGCCATTCGCCAGCGCTTTGATCTCATCGGGAAACGTCGCCGAGAACAATAAATTCTGCCGCTGTTTGGGCAACAGTGCGAGCACGCGCTTGATGTCGTGAATGAAACCCATGTCGAGCATGCGATCCGCCTCGTCGAGCACGAGGATTTCGATCTTCGACAGATCGACGGTTTTTTGCTGCACGTGATCGAGCAAGCGGCCCGGCGTCGCGACTAGTATATCCACCCGGCTCCTCAGCATCTTGATCTGCGGATTGATATTCACGCCCCCGAACATCGCCATGGAAGTAAGCTTTGAATATTTACCGTAGGTGCGCACGCTCTCTTCGACTTGCGCCGCGAGCTCGCGGGTGGGTGTGAGGATCAGAGCGCGGATCGGCGCACGGCCTTCGGACGGGCCTTTGCCGGAGCGATTCGAGAGTCGATGCAAAATCGGCAAGGTAAAGCCGGCGGTTTTGCCGGTGCCGGTTTGCGCGCCGGCCAAGAGATCGCCGCCGGACAATACGGCGGGAATTGCTTGCAATTGAATAGGGGTGGGCACCGTGTAACCGTGTTCGGCAACGGCGCGGACAATTTCATCGGCCAAGCCGAGAGAAGAAAAAGACATACAACTCCAAAGGAAAAGATCAGCCTGTCGCCGCTGTTAGCAGGGCGCCAGTCTCAGGCAGAAGGGGGAAAACATTGAAAGGCCGGATCGGCTGCGGCGCGAGGACTGGAAACTAATGCCGCGGCGCGAAGTATACAGGGATTTGCTTGTGCGGGGTGAATCGATAGATCAAGGCGACAAGTGATGTAGCCCGGATAGAGCGTCAGCGCAATCCGGGAGGCAAAGGCCCCGGATTTCACTCCGTTCCATCCAGGCTACAAATGCGTCGTTACTTCAACACATCCTTGACCGCATCCAACGCCGCTTGCGCGCACGCTTCGTCCTGGTCGCCGCTCGCGCCGCTCACGCCTATGCCGCCGATATGTTTACCGCTCGCGGTTATGATCGGCAATCCGCCCGCGAAGGTCGCCGTTCTCGGCACCAATTCCAAACCCTTGTTCTGCGCCGCGATCTCGCCGAATTTTCTGGTCGAGAATGGGATGCCGGTAGCGGTATTCGCCTTCATCTGCGAGACTTCGATGCTGATCAAAAACGAACCGTCCATACGGCTGAAATGTTTCAATTGGCCGCCGTCGTCGACGATGGCAATGATAATCTTCCAGCCCTCGGCTTTTGCTTTCGCTTCGCACGCGGCAGCCATCTTTTGCGCCGTCGCTTGACTCAGAAACGTTTTTGTTTCCTGCGCCATCGCGACATTGAGAGCGCCAAGACTCATACTGATGAACCCGCTGATTGCCAAAATTTTTGCTGCACGCATTATTTCCTCCAAGGATCTAGGTGAATTGAGGACGCTGCGACGATACCCTTGAAGCGGGTGTCGCAACGCCGAACGAAAGTATACGACTGCAATCGCGGCAAATTCGTTACGGGGAAAAATATTGTGAAAGGTGTGCGGTATCGTGAAAAATGAGTGGCCTGGAAGCCACATGGATATTGGGCCTTCAGCCATGCAATGCTACGAGCAAGGCTGGATATGCCTCCTGGCCTAGGCTATTCGAAATGTCATCGCGAGCCCTTCGGTGTGCTCGAGGGTAAACTCCGAGGCGATCTCGCTTTTCAATCGCCGATTGGAAGCGAGAATGCCCCGTAACCAATCGCCCCGTATGATAGGATTATTTGTCGTACCGCGCACCCTAAAGAGATTGCCAATGACGCAAATTCCACTCACGCTAAAAAGTGTTCGATCCCGGCCGGTTCTGGTGCCGCTCAAGCGCCCCGTGGTTTCGAGAGTTGGCTTGTTTCGCGAATGGCCGTTGATCTTAATTGACCTCTATACCAACGAAGGCGTGGTGGGGCATAGTTACCTCGAGCCCTATCTCAAACAATCGATGCGCTACATCATTCCCGCGATCGAGGATCTTGCCGCAGCCGCGAAAGACCAGCCGATAGCGCCATTCGAAAGCTATCGCCGGGGGATCGGCTCGCTACACCTCGTTGGCCGCGAAGGCGTATCGCTCATCGCCGTATCAGGCCTCGATATGGCGGCGTGGGACGCCATGGCCAAAGCAGCCGACATGCCGCTCGCCGCCTATCTCGGCGGCACGGTCGGACCGGTCCCAGCCTACAACAGCAATGGCCTTTGGTTGACGCCGGTCAATGAGCTGGCTGCCGAGGCCGCGGCACTCACCGCCGAAGGTGGATTCACCGGACTGAAGCTCAGGCTCGGTCGCGACAAATTAGCAGACGATCTTGCCGCCATCCCCGCGGTGCGCGAAGGGGCCGGCGCCGACGTCAAGCTGATGGTCGATTTCAATCAAGGCTTAACGCTGGGCGATGCGCGCGTGCGCTGTCATGCGCTCGACGATCAGGGACTTTATTGGCTCGAAGAACCGACCACGTACGACAATATCCCTGGTTTCGCGCAACTCGCGCGCGAGCTGAAAACGCCCGTTCAGCTAGGAGAAAATTTCTACGGTCCACGCTTGCTGTATCAAGCCATCCTCGCCGGCGCGGGCGATTACGTCATGCCGGACATGATGCGCATCGGCGGCGTGAGCGGATGGATGCGCTCGGCCGCGATCACGAGTGCAGCGGGCATCCCGATGTCCACCCATCTTTATCCCGAAATCTCTGCCCATGTCATGCGCGTAACCGATACCGCGCATTGGCTGGAATGGCAAGATTGGGCGGACCCGATTTTGACAGAGCCATTTCAACTTAAGGACGGCCACCTCATCGTGCCGGACAAACCCGGACAAGGCATTGAGTGGGACGAAAAGGCCGTCGCGAAGTTCGCAGTGACGTAGCCCGGATAAGCGCCAGCGCAATCCCGGGGGGGGCGAAGCCCGGGAAAAATGAAGTCAAACCCAGTGAAATTGATGCGCCCGGATTCCACCACCTTCCCAACCGACCGACACGGTTTATTAGTTGTCATTCCCGCGAAAGCGAGAATCCATTTGGCCTTTGAACGTCAACATGGATTCCCGCTTGCGCGGGAATGACACAATATGGTTTTTAAAGGCATCGCCAGAAGTCGCATGGATATTGGGCCTTGAGCCATGCCATGCCACGAGCAAGGCTGAATGCGCTTCCTGGCTTACCTAATACAAAATGTCATCGAGATCCCTTCGCTATGCTCAAGGGTAAACTCCGCAACGCGGCGATCTCGCGTTTCAAACAGAGTTGAAAAGCGAGATTGCTTCGTCGCGGTCGCTTCTCGCAATGACAAATTCCTGTCGTATCGTGGTGCGGTATGCTTCTTGACAAGCCTATTTACTGTAGCTACAGTAATACATGCAAATCGAGTTCGATGCCGCCAAAGACGAAGCGAATCAAGCGAAGCACGGCGTCTCGCTGGCATTAGCAAGAGAACTCGATTGGGAAGCCGCGTTGGTTTGGATCGACGACCGCGTCGAATATGGCGAGTTACGCATGATTGCACTCGCGTCGAAAACGGAGATCCTATACTACGTGGCATTTGTAGATCGCGGTGAGGTGCGAAGAATCATCAGCCTGCGCCGCGCCAATCGTCGCGAGGTGAACCACTATGTCCAAAATATCTAAACGGCCTTCCGTCGTCATGCCAACTTCGAAAGAAGACAAGGCCATCACGGCCGCGGCCAAGGCCGATCCCGACGCACAGCCGCTCACGGCTAAGCAGCTGAAGGCGATGGTTCCAATGAGAGCGCTGCGCGGTCGTCCAAAGTCTGAACGCACGAAGCAACTCGTGTCGGTGCGTTACAGCCCGGAGGTTTTGGTTTATTTCAAGTCCACGGGTGAAGGTTGGCAGGCGCGCATGGACAGTGTGCTGCGTGCGTACGTCACGCGTCATTCGCGTCGGGCGTGACAACGGGAAGGGACCTGCCACCGCCTAGAAGTCGTCGTCCCCGCGAAGGCGGGGACCCAGTGA
>JALYOK010000171.1 GCA_030856925.1 Pseudomonadota bacterium | reverse complement strand
TAAGAAGACCTTGCGGCAATAGGCGATTGGAAATGCCACGGTGAAGGTTTACTCGTTTGCCTTTGTTGCTATGTCTTGCAATCCCGCCAGCAAGACCGTCGCCACGCTTATATCGGCGGTTGTGCCGGGGTTGAGTCCGTCCCGCTTAAGATCCCTGTCCCATTCCGTAAGCGCGGCCCGAATTTGACTCGGATCGTCGAGCTGATTCATCACTTGGCAATGCCGCATGGCCGCATCACTAACACGTCGGCTTGCGTGGACGCCAGACTTTCGCGAAATCAGACTATCGTTTTCTTGCGCAAGATAATTTAGAAAGACAGCAGTCATTGCCCATTCTTCCGAAGCCCAACGCTGCAGCGCCTGCCGCCAAACGGGAACGCCGCGTTGCAACAACCGTTGATAACCGGTGGTGTAAAGTCGCGCAATTTGATCGCGCTCTCTCGCTGCTTGCATTGCTTGCAGTAACGTCACCGTCGGTGGTTCGGCGATGTCATATCTGACACTCGTCCCCATGCCTCCCGGCTTGGCCAGGCGAATCGCGCGATAGGTCCAATCGGCGTCCGCTTGTGTTAGGTTATTCAGCACATCGATTAGATTGGATTCAAGCGATTCACCCTTGCTCCCCGCGAGTTCCGTCGCGTAAATGATCGGTGCGAGCAGCATGACGATGCCAAGATTGGTGTTGCAGCCTACCGCGCGGTGAGTGGCTGCGACGGCTCGGTAGATGCGTTCCCCTACGCCTAAGCCAGGGGCGGTAATCGGCTCGGTGATCGCTTCCGCGCTGGCAAGGAAATCCGCCGCTGCCATGCCGCTGCCAGGGGAGTCAACGCTGACATTGCCGGGCTTCAGCGCTTTGACATCGAGTTCGCAAGCGTGCCGAACGGCGGCTTGCAGCTTAATGCGGTCGAAGATCACCGCGCCAATTGCAGCTTGCGTCCGATCCGCCGTTGTATCAGATCGTCCACCAGGCATTGGGCGATGTTTACCGGCGTCACGCTTTGCAGCCCCCTCCAGGCCGGGATTCCGTTGACCTCGATGACATAGGCGCGGCCCTCGTGATCGCGCATCAAATCCACACCCGAATAATCCAAGTCCAAGGCCGCCGCCGCACGTTCTGCAAGCACGGCAAGATCGTCATCCGGTTCGCTTGGCGCGCAGCGGGCGCCCTGCGCGACGTTGTTGATCCAGCTTTTGCCGTGACGCTGCATGGTCGCCACTGCGCGGCCACCGATGACGAATACGCGCCAATCGCGCCAGCCTTTCTTACGCGCGTCGACGAAACGCTGCAGATAAGCGACGCCGTGATACGCGTTCAGTTCGGGCAACGGCATCCCCGCTGCCAGACGCTGCAAACCCTCGCCCTGGGCGCCGAACAAAGGCTTCATCACCAACTCGTGAGCGGTGGAAGTTTCTTTCACCAACACGCGCCGCGCTATGGCGGCGTCCTCGGTCACCCAAGTCATCGGCGTTGCGATGCCAGCGCGATACAGCAGAAAACTGGTCATCGCTTTGTCGACGCTTTTCTCGATCGCGCGAGCATCGTTGTAAATCGTCACGCCCAGTTCACGCAACGCGTGCAGCAAACTCAATCGCAACGTGACTTGCTCGAAGCTGCCCGCGGAAATGGCGCGCACAAAAGCGCCGTCGGGCAATTGATGTTCGTAACCCGGGATGACCAAACCGTGGGGACGTTCGAGATCGAAGTGACAAGCGCAGAGCGACACATAACGTGCGTCGACGTCTCGTGCCTTCGCGGCGCGTTTGAGTTCGCGGCCGTGCCAGCCAGGGGAGTCGGTGAAGATGGCGATGCGGGTCATGCGGAAAAATCTAGGCTATCTGTTTTGTTCGGTTTAGGAGAATGAAAGGTCCAGCAAAGCGTCATTCACATAACCCGCACGAAAAGTTTTGCCGCCTTTCAACGTTGACACCACAACCTCGGCCGGCGCGAATAGCATCGGATCGATCTTATAGAAATCGTAACCGACATCTTTGAAGATTTGGCCGAACAATTTGCCATAATCCCGCGATGCAGAAGCGGGCAATTTTTGGGCGAGATCGCGGCCATCGTCATCGCTGCAATCGACGAAAAGTTGTACCCGGCCAGCGAGCAGAATTGCGTCGTTAGTGCGACCCATGCTGGTTATGAAATCCTTGGCAGGCGGCGGCAGCGGCGCGACGCCGGCGCCGTCGATGATCTGGTCGAGCGGAAATCCTAACGCATGCACTTTATGCAGCGCCACTTCCAACACCCGCGCGACGATTTGCACGACGCCGGCCAGGCTCTGTGTCGGCGTGAGAATCAATGTCAGTCGATCCGCTGCGACGCGGCAATCTCGGATGACTTTGTCAATCACTTCCGGCGGTGGGGTTTTGTCAACTTCGAGCACCAGACAGGTGGCCGGTGCGGCATCGTAGTAGTCCAATTCCTCGAACAATTTTTCCTTCCGCGCCAACGCACGGCCGGGGCCGGAGCCGAGCGCATGGAATGCGCCTTTTCCCTCGCCGTGGGACAAACTCCAACCGGCGTATTGGCTGCCGAGGCACGCCAGTACCGGGTTTGCAGCACGCACGCTGAGGGAAAGCGGCCATTTTCCAAGCCCGATGCTGAGCGCTACCTGGCCCAATCCGCCCAGGCAGATTTCCGCAATGCGGCGGCCCGCTTCCAGCCCGCCCTGGGCTTCGATACCGGCATCGACGATGGTGGCGCCGTTGCTCAGGGTTTCGAGTTTTAGGCGCAGCGTATTCGCATCGCGCTTCAGATTCTCCAGCAGCGGTTGCGTGAGTTGATTGACGCTTGGCCAATCTAGATTCGGGTCCATATTTAGGCGGCGTGTTTTTGCACCAGAGATAAAATAATCGCTCGACGAGCGTGAAGCAGCGCCTTCACTTCATCGTGATCATCGCCATCGGCATGCACCATGCACACCGGCATGCGCGGCGCGAACACGCTACCCGGTTCGGGAATGTCGCTGCACCAGCCCGGCCATTGTACGTCACGATCCAATTTCAACGATTGCAAGGTGTACACAACGGCGTGGGCGCGGATAGAGATGTCATCGAACAAACGTTCCGGCAAAACGCCGTCGCTTGCCTGAAGATGCCAATGAAATAAGCCTTCCGGGCAATCGGCGTCGTAAAGATCCAAGGCGCCAGACGGGCGGGGGTTGATCTCGATGACGAAATAGTCATCGCCGTTGACGATGAAGTCCATGCCATTCAAACCCACCAGGCCTGCGTCTCGAACTATGACATCGAGATCGTGCTGGATCCGCTCGATCATGTCTGTAGGCAAAGGCACATGTCCGATCGCACCGAGATAGCAATAGGGCCAGTCTCCCAGCGCAATGCTCCATGGCTCGTTGAATCCGACGATCAGAGCGCGTTCTCGATTGGCTAAGAACGACACGGAATGATTTTTGCCATCGATGTAGCGTTGATAGTAGCGGTTGGCAGCATCGCTGTCGATTTGTTCCGCCGCGACCACATGCGCTCCTCCGCTGCCGCCGATTTTTTTTGCCAGCCATCCGGTCGCATCCTTGGGCCGCGCCATCGAAATAGCCGGATGGGGGATCGCCCATTTTTTGAGCAATGAAATAAACCGCAGCGGATCTTTCATCGATCGAATGGCCGCAACATCGTTGCCATATAAGCGCCGACCCCGCGCCAGGTCGCTCAACAATTGAGTATCGTCCTCGAAACCGGATCCATACACCAGCCCCGAATACGCATCGCCAGGCGCCAATCGGGATGCGGCTTCCAGCAATGCATTCCTGGAGAACCGCTCCAGTCCTTCCTCGTGGCCTGCCACCTTGCACGAATTCGGCGCGATGCTTCGTGTGTCGAGATCGTTAAAGAGATCGAGCACCCCGACATCGTAGCCGCCGCGGCGCGCTGAACTGGCAAGCATGCGGCCGGCGATGGCGGCGATGAGAATTCCGGTCACATTATGCAGTCAACTTCCGCGCTGCCGCGAACGCATCGCGAAAGTCGATGGTCATCGGCTGCTCCGCCGCGATCATCGCTTCCAGCAACCCGCGCTGCACTTGATATTTGATGTTGCCGACAGTGAGTGCGCCGATTGCCACGGCCTTGCCGGAACCGGCGGCGAGCGGCGTGCCATCGTCCTTCATGCCCACGCCTTCAATACCCGCCGGCGGCACAGCATTGACATCGGCCGCGACGAGCAAACGTCTCGCGCTCGTTAGTTCCTGCGCGCTCAACACTTGCATTCCTGCCTTGGCCGCACCGAGGATGATGTCGGCGCCTTTGATCATGTCCAGCTTAGCGTCGACCACGCTCGCATCGCCCGGCTCCGTGGTCGCGCCGTAGCGCGCATTGACCGCTTCGCTGGTCATGCGCGCCCGTGAGGCGCTGGTGTGGCTGGCGATGCGCACGCGCGCGCCCGCTTGCGAAGCGAGTACCGCCGCGGCGGCGCCGACGGGTCCCGTGCCACCGAGCACGACGACATTCTTGCCGCTTAAATCCGTCTGATGAATTTTTTTTAAATGCTTCTCGACGCATGCAACCATGCCCGCCGCCGTGGTGAAGGCGCCGCTGGGATCGACGAATACCGATACTTCGAACGGCGGCGCCATGGCGCGCTTGGCTGCGTCGAGCATATCGGCGGCAAGCCCGATCTCGCGGCCGCCGATAAAGATACCGGTGCGCTTCACACCCTTTGGACCGCGCGAAAAAATCGTGTCCTGCGTCAGGGCGCTGACTTGTTCGAGGGTCACGTTGCCATAGGGCATGACGGCGTTGCAACCGGCGTCGTAGGCCATGTTGACGTCGAACGGACTGACGTTCGGCGTCGGCGTAAACATGTGGAGGATGTAGGGTTTTTCCATATACGATTCGTATTCAGGAGATTAAACTCAGTGCAGCGTACGGAACGGGATGATCGTAGGTCGATCGTTATAAGCATGGCGAACCTCGACGCTCGCTGCCGCGTTTCGGCCGCGGGCAATGACGAAGCGCAAGCGTCGCTCATGCCACCGAGCTTCCGCCTCCCTGACAAATTCTTGCGCTTGCGACTCCGACTCCACCATCGCAAAGCCGGTCGGCCCCCAGGAACTTTGCCCGACACACTGAACACCGCGGCCTTCCAACCAGGCCAAAACTTCCGCGACTCGCGGACTGGCAAAGCGCCCGCCCTGCGCCGGCGCGAAATGATCGCCGACAACGCGTTGCACTTCTGTGATCGCCGGGCCGAATTCCGACATCGAGGCTTCCGCCAAACCGGGCAATGCCCGCGTCATCACCAGTCGGCACAAATGCGAGGACAGCGTTTCGGGAAACGTCGGCAGGGTGTGGAACGCCGCGACTTCTTTCGCGCCGGACAAACCCTGAAACGACTCGTCGAAGATCAACACCACGCGCCAATGTTCCGGAAATGCCACGCGGCTGGTGATCGGCGGCAAGCTGGTGCTCGCGCCATGACCGCCGTCGACCAAAAATCCGCCGTAGGCAAAGGCGCCTATGCCGATACCGGAGCGCGCGCCGCGCGCGAGTTTTTCGCGGACGTCGAGTGGGCTAAGATCAAGATCGAGCAAGCGCGATACCGCGGTCCCGACCGCTAGCGCGAGTTGCGTGCCCGAGCCCAAACCGCAATGTTCCGGAATCGCCTCATCCACTTGCACCGCCACATCGTCGGGCACGGCGATCGTGGAGCGCAAAGCATACAAAAGGCGCGCGGCTTTTTCTTGGGCGTGTAAATCGACGACATCGATCGCGCCGCGAACCGCGCGCACGATCGTGTGTGGCGAATCGAGCGCTAGCCCTAAGCTGCCGAAACGCCGGCCCGCCGGTTGATTTAGATCGAGAAATCCTAAATGCAGCCGCGCTGGTGCGATTACTGTGACTTGATCGGGGAAAGTCATGACGATTATGACGCTTCGAAATACCTGCACATACCTTCACTATACCAAAACTGGCTTCCTCATCCGAAGCCGAGCCGGGCGATAACCTGGAAACCGCATGGGTATAGTGGGAGGATGACAATTTGCGTGGCGCCTTCTGATCGTAGATCTTCGCTGCGCTGATGAACTCTGCTAACATCGATCGCCATTCATTCTGTTTTAACCATGCAACAGAACAGCTCAACCTTGAACAATGTCACGTGTCCGTTCTGCGGCTTAGCGTGTGACGATCTGGTATTGGCGGATTCCACAACAGGTCTCACCGTCATGCAAAACGGCTGCGCTATCAGCACCGCCGCGGTCCGCGATCTGGGAAAGCGCAATGGCTTAGCCACCTCACCTCGTGTAGCTGGAAAATCAAGCACTTTGGAGAACGCCGTCGATGCCGCCGCTGGAATCATGTCCCGTGCGAAAGCTCCGCTGATCGCGGGTTTTGGCACGGACGTCGCCGGCGCGCGGGCTACCCTGGAGTTGGCTGATAGGATCGGCGCGGTGGTCGATCATATGAACATGTCGGCGAAGCTACGCAATATATTGACGCTGCAGAATAGCGGCTGGATCACTACAACGTTGGCAGAAGTAAAGAATCGCGCCGATTTCATTTTGGTGATGGGCAGCGGCGTTGTGACGCGCTTTCCGCGATTCTTGGAGCGGGCCGTGTGGTCGAAGGACGCGATGTTTGTTGGCGATCCGGCGAAACGAAAAGTTTTTTTCCTCGGCGAGGTCGAGGCGCTCAACACGTCAC
>JALYOK010000199.1 GCA_030856925.1 Pseudomonadota bacterium | reverse complement strand
ATGAAGTCACCAAATTGCCGAACAAAGCCGTGTTGGTTAGTTATCTCGCTCCCGGGCGTAATGTGGATTTGGCGAAGCAATTGCGCGACCTCAATATCACCAGCATCGCAATGGAACTCATTCCGCGCATCAGCCGCGCGCAGAGCATGGATTCGCTGTCGTCGCAGGCCTCCGTTGCCGGTTATCAGGCGGCATTGATGGCCGCGCAATTGTCGCCGCGATTTTTCCCGATGTTGACCACCGCTGCCGGGACAATCCGGCCGGCTAAAGCGTTGGTGATCGGCGCCGGCGTCGCGGGCTTGCAAGCCATCGCAACAGTGCGGCGCTTGGGAGCGATGATCGATGCTTACGACGTTCGCGCTGCGGCGAAAGAGCAAGTGGAATCTTTGGGGGCGAAATTCGTCACCGCCGTGAGCGGCGCGGAAGGCTCAGGCGGCTACGCGCGCGAGCTAACCGAAGAAGAGAAACAGCAGCAGCAAGAGAAATTGGCGACGGTGGTCGCGGCGGCGGATGCGGTGATCTGCACCGCCGCGATCCCCGGCCGGCCGGCGCCGAAAATCATCAGCGCCGCCATGGTCGGCCGCATGAAGCCGGGCGCAGTCATCGTGGACCTGGCGGCGGAAACCGGCGGCAACTGCGAACTCACCCAACCGGGCGAGACCTTTCGCACCGCCAATGGCGTCCTCATCCACGGCCCGCTCAATGTGCCGGCGACCATGCCGATTCACGCGTCGGAAATGTACGCGAAGAACTTATTTAATTTACTGTCACCGTTCATCAAAGACGGCAGTTTCGCGCTGGATTTTGAAGACGATGTGATCAAGGGAAGCCTCTACACCCACGCAGGCAAAATCGTTCACGAAGCGAGTCGCAAAGCCGCAGAGGGTAGCTAGTGTAGTGCGCCATAATTAACGGGACAAATAAAAATGATGGATTTTTTCGTCTGGCGCGGCGCGAGGAGGCGGCATAGCGGGCTCTACGCAACGATGAGCAACAAAGCCAGACGGAAAAAGACGCATTTTTATGTTCTGTTAATTATGGCGCACTACACTAGCGTAGTTCTTGGCAACCGGGAATGACAGGAGAGGAAATAACATGATAGAAGGGTTCACCGCTTTATACATTTTCATGCTCGCCGCGTTCACGGGCTATGAAGTCATCTCGCGCGTGCCGGTGATTTTGCACACGCCGCTCATGTCCGGCTCGAACTTCATTCACGGCATCGTGCTAGTGGGCGCGATGGTCGCCCTGGGCCGCTCGGAAACGGGGTTAGAACAGGTCATCGGCTTTTTCGGCGTTGCGCTCGCGGCGATGAATGCCGTCGGTGGTTACGTCGTGACGGAGCGCATGCTCGGCATGTTCACCAAGAGCGGCAAAAGGAGCGCGAAATGAGTTGGTTCGTACAAGCTAGCTATTTCGTCGCGGCGGTGCTGTTCATCCTCGGTCTGAAGGGCATGAGTTCGCCGCTTTCGGCGCAAAAAGGCATCATCTGGGCCGGCGTGGGTATGGTGATCGCGACCTTGGTCACCTTCCTCGATCCGCAAATTCACGGCGCCGGTAATTATACTTTGATGATCATCGCCATCGCCATCGGTGGTGGCCTCGCCTGGGTGTCCGGCAAGCGCGTGGCGATGACCGATATGCCGCAAATGATCGCCATCTACAACGGCATGGGCGGCGGCGCCGCAGCGGCGATTGCGGCGGTGGAGTTGGTTCGCATCGGCGGCACCGCGCCGGACACCGAACATTCAACCATTATCATTGCGCTGGCGGTAGTCGGCGCACTGATCGGCGCCGTCTCTTTTTCCGGCAGCGCCATCGCGTTTGCAAAGTTACAAGGCTGGATGAACAAAACCTATCAAGTGCCGATGCATCAAATCGTCAGCATCGGCAGCCTGATAGTTGCGATCCTCCTCGGCATCATCATCATCATGAACCCGCATACCAGCGGCTTTGTGATTTTCCTGTTCTTTGTATTGGCCTTGGTGTACGGCGTGTTGATGACCATCCCCATCGGCGGCGCGGATATGCCGGTAGTCATTTCGCTGTTTAACGCCCTGACCGGATTAGCGGTGGCCTTCGAAGGTTTCGTATTGCAAAACGCCGCCATGATTATCGCCGGCACCGTAGTCGGTGCAGCTGGCACTTTGCTCACGCAATTGATGGCAAAGGCAATGAACCGTCCGATCAGCAAGCTGCTCGCCCCGGGCCCGGTGGCGACGTCGACAGGCGAAGTGCAAGGCACGCAGAAAGCCATAGAAGCCCAAGACGCTGCGATTCAAATGGCCTACGCCGCGAAAGTCGTGATTGTGCCGGGTTACGGCATGGCGGTCGCCCAAGCGCAGCATAAAGTTTGGGAGATGGCGCAGCTGCTCGAGCAAAAAGGCATCGAAGTGAAGTTTGCTATCCACCCGGTGGCGGGCCGCATGCCGGGCCACATGAACGTGCTCCTCGCCGAAGCGGGCGTGCCGTACGACAAGATTTTTGATTTGGATGAGGTCAATGCCGAGTTCCCCAACACCGACGTCGCCCTCATCATCGGCGCGAACGATGTAGTGAACCCCGTCGCCCGCACCGATCCCGGCTCACCGATCTACGGCATGCCGATCCTGAACGTCGACTACGCTAAGAACGTCATTGTCATTAAACGCGGCAAAGGCGCGGGCTTCTCCGGCATAGAAAACGCCCTGTTTTATATGGACAACACACGAATGTTTTACGGCGGCGGTCAGGAAGCGGTCAACCAGCTCATCCAACAGCTTAAGCAGTTATGATGATCGAGCCAGCGGCCGCGCCCAGGTTGCCTGTTGGCGGCATATGCGCGGAAAATACGACCGGTGTCTTTGGCCAAACTTGCAAATTCATTTCTCATGAAAATCCTTACCGAAATTTAAGGATTTTCGCATTGCCGGGGGCTCTGGCCACGCGCACAATTCGTTTCGAAGTAAACGATTTCTCTCCCCAAAACTTTAAAGGAAAATGACCATGTGGACCAAACCTGAATTTGCTGACCTGCGTTTCGGCTTCGAAGTAACGATGTACGTTGCCAATCGCTAAGCGATAGCAATACGCGAAAAAGGGCGCTTAGGCGCCCTTTTTTTATTTCAAGCTAGTCTGACGCCGCCGGATTGGTCACGGCTTGATCGGTTAACCTTAACTATTCTGACTGGGACTCGATCTAGCGGACAGTGTCCGATTCTATCGAAACCCGTACCGCCATAGACCGTCATCGACCCTAACCGCCGAATCGTTGTGTAGCGCAACAGGCGGTTCTTGGGCGCAAAGCCGTCATTCGTAAATGTGATCATTACTCGGATGGAAGGTGTGTGCGCCGCGCACTCAGCCACAAGTAATGCAAAACATCATCACGTGAATGTTCGATCGATACGACGTCACAAGTTCCACTCTACTACTACTTTCGACATAGGCTATTCGGCCTATTGACGGGAATGGAATCGCGTGACACCATAACTTATTAAGTCCGCAGCGTCGGGCAAACGCACGGACGCATCTTCGGCAATACGCGTCCGCGATTATTTCCAAAAAAAGTTTTCCCCTCTGTGCTCTGCAATCGGGGCGGGGCGCTCTGGCCGCTCTTATGCGCCAATCCAAGAAAATCCGATTTAATAAGATTGCAATTGGAACCAAGGAGGAGCGGTGC